>JAEEJD010000067.1 GCA_016281675.1 Lachnospiraceae bacterium | reverse complement strand
GACGAAGAGAACGATAAAACAAGTATTTGATAACGATGGTTATCTTATCGATACGCATACTGCGGTTGCGGCAAGCGTATACTTCGCATACAGGGATAAGACAGGAGATACAACGCCTACCGTTATTGCGTCAACGGCAAGCCCCTATAAGTTCACGAAGAGTGTACTTAACTCTATTGCCCCGGATAAAGTTTCGGATGATGATTTCGAGATGGCGGATACACTGTCGAAAATAAGCAAAACACCGATCCCTTATGCGGTCACGTCGATAAGAGATGCGGATATATTGCATAATACCGTTTGTTCGATTGATAATATGAAAGACGTTGTGAAAGAATTTCTGAATTAAGAATTATCAGATCGTTTCAGATCACATCTCACACAGAAAGAACTTTATTGTGCCGTACGGGAACATCACGGGAATAACCGTGATAGTCTTGTACTGCGCAAGATCGATTGAAAAGTTCCCGCTCTGTTTAGGCGCATCGAGCGACAATTCACAAATATTGTTCTTGGAGAGAAGCACAACAAACAGTCCGTTGTGCAGATTGAGAAAATCAAGTATCGCCTCGCGTGTCAGCATATCAAACGACGTGATCCCAAGATGAGAATAGTGTTCCGCAAAGTTCACGAGAACATCCTCTTTGGCATCAATGCCGGAATACGCGCTCGGAACTCCGGTGATCGCCTGCGAAAGTTCGCACTTACCCGTAAAGTCCGAGACTATCTCTATGCTTCCCAGCGAAAAATCAGGCTCGACATACATGCTTATATCATATACGAGCTTCTCAATATAAGTGCGGACAAAATCCGACATGTTGCTGACAGAATAGAAATTGGATGCCTCAAGGATCTTGGTGCAGGCTTTGTTATCCATTAACATTCTCCAATACCTGCAGGAACAGATCCTCCTCGATAGGCTTCTGTATGAAGTCCCTTGCACCGGCCTTGATGGCTTCTTTGATGTGTGTCTGTGTTCCGACAGACGATACGATTATTATCTTTGCTTCGGGATAACCTTCCTTGATCTCCCTTGTTGCGGTAACGCCGTCCTTCACAGGCATTACGATGTCAAGAAAGATGAGATCGGGTTTGTTCTCGACAGCAAACTTAACGGCATCTTCACCGTTGCCTGCTTCGGAAATATCGGTAAAACCATGTGCCTTCAAAAGTCCGCAAAGATTCTTCCTTGCAAGTATAGAGTCATCACAGACAAGAATCCTGATGTTCTTGTTCATTTTGTAACCTCCGTAAGCTTTATTCCTTCTGCGATGCGGATCATTCCGCTTATATGATTTTACCACAAAAATACTGTACTTCAAAGTGATTTTATGTTTAAATTCTTTAATACGGTATATTGAAAAAGGAGAAACGGCCATGGATAAGAACGAGATATTAAGTCATGTGGATCATACACTGTTAAAAGCCTTTGCGACGTGGGATCAGATAAGGAAACTGTGTGAAGAGGCAACCGAAAATCACACCGCCTCGGTATGTGTTCCACCGTGCTATGTTAAAAGGATCAGAAATGAATTCCCCGACCTTACGATCTGTACGGTCATAGGCTTTCCTCTCGGATATGAGACTACGGAAGGAAAGATAGCCGACACGAAACAGTGCCTTGCGGACGGTGCCGATGAGATTGATATGGTCATCAACATATGCGAGTTAAAGAACAAAAATTTTGATCTTGTAAAAGAAGAGATTGAAAAGATACGCAAAGTCACCGAAGGGGTGATATTAAAAGTGATCATAGAGACATGTTATCTTACCGAAGATGAAAAGATAAGGCTGTGCGAAATAGTGACATCCGCGGGCGCGGATTATATTAAAACATCGACCGGATTCGGAACGGCCGGTGCCACGCAGGACGATATAAGACTGTTTAAGGATAATATTGGAGCAAACGTTAAGATAAAGGCCGCCGGAGGGATAAGGACCGCCGCGGAAGCAGAGGAGTATATTAAACTCGGATGTGACAGGATAGGAGCAAGTTCCGTTGTGGGTGATATAAATGCTTGAGACACTCAGGGAAAAGATGCGGCAATTCGATACCGACTGGCTGATCGTCTTCTCGTGTGATGCGCATCTGTCGGAATATACGTCAAAATGTGACAGGTTTATTCCGCTTATAACGCATTTTACGGGTTCGGCCGCAACGCTTCTCGTATCGGAAGGTGAGGCCCTTTTGTGGACGGACAGCAGGTATTATGTTCAGGCAACGGATCAACTTAAAGGAACGGGTATAACACTTATGAAAGCCGGTATGCCCTCGGTTCCTTCGGTGGAAAAATACTTAAGCGAATACGTTTGGGACGGTCAGAAAGTATCCGTTGATCTTAAGACCGTATCTTTCGAGTATTACAAAAGGCTTGTAAAAACACTGCCTGCAAGTGTGGAGATTACGGACGGAGCGGATGTGATCAAAGCTCTCTTTACTGATATGCCCAAAAGAGAGTTTAAGGATATTGCTTTCGTACCTGAATCTTATTCGGGAAAGAGTACGGAAGACAAGCTTGATTCGCTCAGATCAAAGATCAGAAAACGATACGTTTCGGAAGACAGTTATACATACATCGTATCCGATCTGCCTTCGATCATGTGGCTCTTTAATCTCAGGGGAGATGATATCGACTGTGTTCCCGTCGCATATTCATATGCGATGATAACGCAGTACGGCGCTGTTCTTTATCTCAGAAGGGACAAACTGTGTGATGAAGCCGGGGATAGTCTTGATTCAGCGGGGGTTGCGATAAAGGAGTACTCGTGCTTTTACGATGATCTGGAAGATATAGCAACAGATGTTATTTTATCGGATCCGTACGGAAATAACGCCAAGATCCTTTGCAAAGCCGATGAGAAAGGCATACTGGAGGAATGCTCCGATCCCGTATTGATACCGAAGGCCTATAAGAACGATGCCGAGATACGCGGCATGAAGGAATCACATATTAAAGATGCGGTAACGATGATAAGATTCATCAAGGCTGTCAAGGAAATGGCCGGAAGCGACAGCCTTCCCGATGAATATGAACTCGGAAAGATGCTTGACGCGATGAGGCTTGAGGGCGGCGCCGAAGCGACATCTTTTAAAACAATTTGCGCTTACAAAGAGAATGCATCGGTAGTCCATTACATCGCAAAAAAGGATACCGCAAAGAAGATCGGAACCGATGGATTCCTGCTCGTTGATTCCGGCGGACATTACAGATTCGAGGGAACTACGGATATAACAAGGACCATTTCACTCGGTAAGCCTACGGAGGAGGAAAGAAAAGTATATACGACCGTACTTAAAGGTAATCTGAGGCTTATGGATGCGATTTTCCCCGAAGGGTTTAAGGGATCACTTCTTGACGGTATCGCCGAATCCCCGCTATGGGATGCGGGATACTTCTGCGGTCACGGAATCGGTCACGGTGTCGGTTGCTACCTGTCCGTGCATGAATCCGAAGCGAGGATATCGCGAAATGAGGGAAGCCGTGAAGTTGCCTTCTTCCCCGGCGTGATCGTGTCGGACGAGCCCGGAGTTTATATTGAAGGAAAGTTCGGAGTCAGACTTGAAAATCTGCTTCTTGTCGAAAACGCGGGGCTTATAGACGGACATAAGATGTGCGGATTCAGGACGCTTACACTTGTGCCTTTTGACAGGGAATCCGTCGATATGAACCTGATGTCGGATAAAGAGAAGGAGATACTGTTAAAATACAACCGCAGCATTCTCGAAATCATCGGTCCGAAGCTTGATGAGGAAACCCTTTCCTGGCTAAAAGAGAATATTGACATTAAGTAGCAGTTTTGCGATAATGCACTTTGGATTTTAATTGTAGTTAACATATATAAAGGAGGACACTGTATGTCAACAAAAGCTTATTATCCGATCAACGAGATCGGAAAGGACAAAGTCGGTTTTTCCAGAACACGTTCTATCATAGAAGGTGCTTTCTATCAGAACAACGTGATCAAGATCAACACATTAAAGGAAGCTTATGAACTTGCCAAGAATTCACCGGGTACGATCGTTACGGATATGCCCGTAAAGGATGGCGAGCTTTTCGGACTTGAGAAAGACGCTAAGGTTCTTCTCTTTAATGACGGCGCTGTTACAGGACGTTATGCACAGGCAAGACGTATCAAAGGTGAGCCGGGTGTTGATGAGGTTAAGCTTGACAAGGTTGTCATGGATGCCGTTTACAAGACACGTTGGAAGACCATGTATCATGCCGAGTGCTATGTTGGCCTTGATCCCGAATTCATGGCTAAGGCACACCTTCTTATTCCCGAAGGTGAAGAGAATCTCCTTTATAACTGGATGCTCAACTTCCAGTATATGAGCGATTGCTATAACAAGATGTATGCTCAGTCAAAGCCCATCGGCGACGGCAAGGAGCCTGACATCTACATCTTCTCCGATCCTCAGTGGGCTCCCGAACCCGCTCCGGACGTAGATTACTCATGTATGTCCGATGATCTTACACTTTGCTATTTCGATACAAACCAGAACTGTGCAGCCATCCTCGGAATGAAGTACTTCGGTGAGCACAAGAAGGGTACACTTACGATGGCTTGGGCTCTTGCAAACAGAAACGGTTATGCATCATGCCACGGCGGACAGAAAGAATACTCACTCGAAGGCGGCAAGAAGTTCGTTGCTTCCGTTTACGGTCTGTCAGGATCAGGTAAGTCAACTCTTACACATGCAAAGCATGACGGTAAGTATGACAAGTTCGGCGGTATCAAGGTTCTTCACGATGATGCGTTCATCATCAATTCCGATACATGTGCATCTATCGCACTTGAGCCGACATACTTCGATAAGACAAACGATTATCCTACGGGATGTCCCGATAACGATTACCTTCTTACGGTTCAGAACTGCTCGGCAACTCTTGACGAGAACGGCAAGATCCAGATCGTAACGGAAGATATCCGTAACGGTAACGGAAGAGCCATCAAGAGCAAGCTTTGGAGCCCGAACCGTGTTGATAAGATCGATGCTCCCGTTAATGCAATCTTCTGGATCATGAAGGATCCTGCAATCCCGCCCGTAGTTAAGCTTAAGGGTGCGGCTCTTGCTTCTGTAATGGGTGCTACACTTGCAACAAAGACATCTACTGCAGAGCGTGTTAAGGCAGGTACCGATATGAACGCACTTCGTATCGTTCCTTACGCTAACCCGTTCAGAACTTATCCTCTTGTTAACGACTATGACAAGTTCAAGAAGCTCGTTGCAGAGAAGAATGTTGATTGCTACATCGTTAACACGGGTGACTTCATGGGACACAAGTGCCAGAAGGAAGATACACTCGGAATTCTTGAGACGATCGTTGAAGGAAAGGCCAAATTCGAACAGTGGGGACCTTTCGAAGATATTGAGATCATGAACGATTGGAACGGTAAGACAGGTGATTTCACACCCGATCTTAACGATCCCGAATACAAGGCAGCTCTTAAGAACGCTATGCAGAACCGTGTTGATGCGGTTAAGGGATTTGCCGAGAAGAAGGAAGGCTACGACAAGCTTCCCGATGAGGCTCTTGCAGCAGTACAGAAGCTCGTTGATGCTCTTTAATCCCGATTTTGCTTAAGACACTTACCCCCGTGGATCGTTCCATGGGGGTATTTATACTCGGAGGTTTGACATGAAGATTTATGAAGAGCTTGTAGCCAGAGGACTTATTGCTCAGGTTACTGACGAAGAGAGGATAAAAGAACTCGTCAATAACGGTCAGGCTACTTTCTATATTGGTTTCGATCCGACGGCAGACAGTCTGCACGTAGGTCATTTCATGGCGCTCTGCCTTATGAAGAGACTGCAGATGGCCGGGAACAAACCGATCGCACTTCTCGGAGGAGGAACGGGAATGATAGGAGATCCTTCCGGCAAGACCGAGATGAGAAAAATGCTGACCAAGGAGACGATCGATCATAATATCGAATGTTTCAAACGTCAGATGAGCCGGTTTATTGATTTTTCCGAAGGTAAAGCAATCATGGTCAATAACGCGGACTGGCTTCTGACTCTTAATTACGTCGATCTTCTCCGTGAGGTCGGGGCGGATTTTCATGTCAACAATATGCTAAGGGCCGAGTGTTACAAACAGCGCCTTGAGCGTGACGGCGGACTCTCTTTCCTGGAGTTCAACTACATGATAATGCAAAGTTACGACTTCCTTGAGCTTTACAGAAGATACGGTTGTAACCTTCAGTTCGGCGGTGACGACCAGTGGAGCAATATGCTCGGCGGACGTGAACTTATCAGAAAGAAATACGGCGAGAAGAAAGCCGACGCAATGACAATCACCCTTCTTCTTAATTCGGAAGGACAGAAGATGGGTAAGACAGTCGGCGGTGCCGTATGGCTCGATCCGGAAAAAACCAGCCCTTACGACTTCTATCAGTACTGGAGAAATGTCGATGATGCCGATGTTCTCAAGTGTATCCGTATGCTGACATTCCTTCCGCTTGATCAGATAGACGAGATGGATAAGTGGGAAGGTGCACAGCTTAATGAGGCAAAAGAGATACTTGCATATGAACTTACAAAGCTCGTGCACGGAGATGAAGAAGCCGAAAAGGCCAAGAGTGCCGCAAGAGCGATTTTCTCCGCAGGTGATTTTTCCGATATGCCTACGGTCGAGATCACGGGAGATGATCTTCGCGACGGTGCCATCGACATAATGCAGATACTTGTCAAATGCGGTTTTGCGTCTTCTCGATCCGATGCAAGACGTACCGTTGAAGGCGGCGGTGTATCGGTCGACGGGGATAAGGTAACGGATCTTAAGTTCGCACTTACACCCGATGATATTTCCGACGGACGTGTTATCAGAAAAGGCAAAAAGAACTATAAGAAGATTATATTTGCAGGCTGACAATGAAAACAAACATACTTGAATATCTTACATATGCTGCCGAAAATCACCCGGATAAATGCGCATTCTTCGATGAGCAGATCAGCTACTCGTATAAGCGTGTTCAAGCGGAGGCGCGTGCGATCGGGACAAAGCTTTGCAACAGACTGAATGTAAAGTGTCGTCCGATACTTATCTATATGGATAAATCTCCTGCCGTGCTTTCGGCGTTCTGGGGCTGCGTATACAGCAGAAATTTTTATGTCCCGCTTGATACGGGTATGCCTGATATGAGGATAAGGCTGATAGTCGAGAATCTTAAGCCGGCTGCAGTTATAACCGACATGGCATATTACGATCTTGCCAGGAAATATTCGAATAACGTGTTCATCTTCGAGGAGATGATCGAGACTCCCGTGGATGATGAATTACTCGAAAGCAGGCTTGCGACCGCGATCGATACCGATCCTGTATATGTCCTTTATACGTCGGGATCGACAGGAGTTCCCAAAGGAGTTGTTGTTTCACATCGCTCGCTCATCGACTATGTTGAGCAGTTCTGTAACGAGATAGATATTACCGAAGATGACGTTATCGCCAATCAGGCACCGTTCTATTTCGATGCGTCG
>JAEEJD010000006.1 GCA_016281675.1 Lachnospiraceae bacterium | reverse complement strand
CAACTTCGGCAACGGCGCCCGTAGCCATCATGCGTACCCGTGTTCCGCGTTTGACTTTACCGTCCATCATCCTGAAGAAAACGATGACACCCTTATAAGGATCGTAGATCGAATCGAAGATAAGCGCCTTGAGCGGCTTGCTCTCATCTCCCGAAGGTGCCGGTATCTTATTTACGACAGCCTCGAGAACATCGTCGATACCTATACCCATCTTGGCCGAGATACGCGGTGCGTCCTGCGCCTCAATTCCGATAACGTCCTCAATCTCGTTAATGACCCGGTCGGGTTCTGCCGAAGGAAGATCGATCTTGTTTATTACCGGAAATACATCAAGGTCGTGATCGAGTGCGAGGTAGACGTTCGCAAGCGTCTGTGCCTCTATACCCTGTGCCGCATCGACAACAAGAATCGCTCCGTCACACGCCGCGAGTGATCTTGAAACCTCGTAGTTGAAGTCAACATGCCCCGGGGTATCGATCAGATTGAACGTATATTCTTCACCGTTCTTGGCTTTATAGATCGTCCTGACTGCCTGTGACTTGATCGTGATCCCGCGCTCGCGTTCGAGATCCATGTTGTCAAGCACCTGCTCCTGCATCTCACGCGAAGTCAGAAGACCTGTCTTCTCGATGATACGGTCCGCAAGGGTTGATTTTCCGTGGTCGATATGTGCGATTATGCAGAAATTCCTGATGTGTTTTTGATCCATATAGTTGCTCCTCGGTCAGGATCAAATCAGTTCGCTCGAAAACGCGCTTCCGCTCCTGTTCAAGCGTAGCTGACGCTAGGCTCGAAAAAACCTCGCCAAGCGCAGACCCTTTCACAGGGTATTTCTCACGAACTCTTTGCTCCTTCCCTCGTAATTATATCATCTAGATTAAAAAAGAGATACTCACATGACGGTATGAGCATCTCTTTTTATAAAACAGTATGAATACAAAATTAAGCCATCTTATTCACAGCAGCAGCAAGACGTGATACTTTCCTTGATACTGTGTTCTTGTGATAGATACCCTTTGTACAGGCTCTGTTAAGTTCACCGGTTGCAACGCGAAGTGCCTCTCCTGCTGCTTCCTTGTCACCTGCCTCAATGGTCTGGTAAACTTTCTTAACATATGTCTTAACCTTGGACTTAATGGCTTTATTGCGTTCAGTCTTGGTATTGATAACAAGAATTCTCTTCTTTGCAGATTTGATATTTGCCACTATTACACCTCCTATCAAACGTATTGGAAACCTGATGTTCCCTGCCTGTGTTGCAGAACATACAGCAGATCGATCCGCCGAAGACACGATTTAGTCCCGCAAACACACTCGTACATTTTATGCGTATTACCCGCTCATGTCAATACATTTTTTGCATAAAACGGGGCTTTTCGTTACAGGGTCTTGCAGTTTTGCAGGAACATCCTTGCATCGGGCTTGTATCCGGCAAGCTGCCACTGGGCGAACAGATCCTCAAGTTCAGTTCCTGTAAGGCCTTTATCGTCATATTTCAGATAAGCCCATGCCACTTCGAATTCCTTCTTCTTTGCATCCTCGTTAGCATCGCCCGCTCCGCCTGATACCTTTTCCAAAACATCCTCATTTATTATCCTGTCTGACATACGTGATTCCTCCTTTGTCAATCGTGTTCCGGTTATATATTATCCTACGTTCACTTTCCGAGAAACGCCTTCATCGGATTGACCTGTTTTGCCAGATCATATATGCTGTCGCGCTCGTTATCGACATAATCCTTAAGCTTTTCAATCTCCTCTTCGGAAAATCCCTTATTGCTCACCACTTCGCATCCGGGCAGCGATATCTCCGCGCTCTTGTCTTCGTCCTGAAACAGGACATACACCGCTTTATTGTCTTTGGTGCGTGTCATACCGGACACGCTCATTCTGATCTCACTGTTCATTCTTCAAAATCATCCGGATCCGTCGGCGTATCGAGTTCTTTTGCTGCCTCTTCCTTTGCCGCAGCCTCCTCAGCCTTTTTCTCCTCGGCACGCTTCTTGGCTTCCTCAGTCTTCTTCCGGGCCTCTTCCGCTGCCTTTCTGGCTTCCTCGGCCCTCTTTGCTTCGGCGGCGCGTTTTGCGGTTACTACCGGATCCTCTTCCGGATCCTCATCTACTCTTTCAACCTCGTAAGGGAACCTGATACCCCATGCTGCCCTTATGTTATCGAGAAGCTGCATTATAAAAAGAGTATCGTAATGCGTCATCTCCTGACATTCGATCTGACCTTCGCGGATCGCCTTCATCGCGGACATGACCTCGTACTCGTATCCCGTAACCTGCATCGGTGCCGCATATTCGGCAACAACCCTTCGTTCGAGGTTATATACCTTCATCGTCTCGAAGTTGTTTATATTCTCAATCTCAATATATCCGTTCGTTCCGTGGATGAAACCGCGCCTGTCGGTCTGCGCGAGCATCGTAACATAAAGCGATGCCATCCTGCCGTCACGGTATGTGAGCATGATCGTCTCCTGCGCATCGACACCGGAGCGCGGATATTTGACACAGTTTGCAGCCATGCTCTCGATATCGTTACCGAATATCATCGATGCAAAATTAAGAACATACACTCCCAGATCCAGAAGCGCTCCTCCGCACAGCGACAGTTTAACCATTCTTTCGCTGTGCTCAAGCGGATATCCGAGATTGGCCGAAAGCGATGTCGGACGTCCTATGATACCGGAATTAACGACCTCGACTATCTTACTTGCCATCGGCATGTAGCGTATCCACATAGCCTCCGTGAGAAGAAGTCCTTTGGATTCGGCAAGACGAAGAACCTCCTCAGCCTGCCTTGCGTTCGCCGTGAAAGCCTTTTCACACAGAACATGCTTGCCGTGATTGAGACACAGCCTGATATGCTCGTAATGATGCGAATGCGGCGTTGCGATATAGACAAGTTCAACTTCGGGATCTTCAAGCATATCCTTGTAGGAACCGTATGCTTTCTTGAATCCGTACTTGTCCGCAAACACCTGTGCGCGGTCGTAATCCCTCGCCGCAACCGCATAGCAGGTCACGTCTTTTAAAGGCTGTAATGTAGTTGCCATGATGCCGGCAATATTGCCGGCACCGAGTATTGAAATGTTCATAAAACATTTATTCCTCTAAAGGTCGCTCGCCATTTAGATCGACTTCGTCGATTGGGCTCGCGGTGCAATAAGGAATCCCCCCACTACGTGGGTCCCCCCTTTTTGCATACAGTATTATTCCTTACCGCAACTCCGTCCATATCCTTGATAAACTGTGAAAACCTGCTGTACTGGTAATCACTCGTCTTAAACGTCGGATACTTCTTCTCTATCTTCTGCTTCAGTTCGGGAAGGCTCAT
>JAEEJD010000066.1 GCA_016281675.1 Lachnospiraceae bacterium | reverse complement strand
GCTCCGCCGTCGACGGTGTAGGCGAAATCCGCGCCGAATGCGGACAGATCCAGCAGTTCCGCGCCATGTCCGATCTCCTCGTCCGGCGTGAAAGCGACGGAGATCGCACCGTGCGGGATGTTCTCTTCCCGTATGGTCTCCGCCATTGTCAGGATCTCGGCGATCCCGGCCTTATCATCCGCTCCAAGGAGCGTCGTGCCGTCGGTCGTGATCAGCGTTCTGCCTTTGAGCGTCTTAAGATGCGGGAACTGTGCCGTGGTGATCGTCCGCCCGTTTCCGAGTGTGATGTCCGATCCGTCATAATCCGGGATGATCTGCGGCTTCACCTGCTCTCCCGAGCAGTCCGGCGCCGTATCCATATGCGCGATGAAACCGATCCGCGGCTTCTCCTCATACCCGGGCGTCGGTGCGAGATGCCCCGTGACATAACAGTGCTCATCCACGGTGACATCGGCGATCCCAAGCGTCTTCATCTCCTCCGCCAGGACATTCGCGAGATCGAACTGACGGGCAGTGGAAGGTACCGTGTCCGCGCTTTCATCGCTCGTCGTGTGGATCACCGCATATTTCAGCAGTCGTTCATAAGCTCTCATGGCCATCCTCTTTCCCATGCGTCTGCGGAACAAAAACTCCCGCCCGGGCACCTGCTCCGGACGGGGGTTCCTGATCACTGCATATACTTCAGTCTGTCTCAGCCCTTCTCAAGAGCAAGCGTCCGGGTCGTCAGATCACATACCTCGGAAGGTCCGAAATACTGGATCGCGCCGGGATAGGTGAAGCTCGTCTCCACCGCCCACTTGTCTCTGTTCGCCTCGAAGAACTTGAAGGGCTTCCCGTCAAGCTCCACGAGTGCCTTGCGGATAACGGGCTTGTCTTCGCCGTTTCTCCTCTCCATGTTCATCATCTTGGTGATGGGCATGCCGCCTGCGACCCACTCCTCCGCGGGCTTGGACAGGTTGGAAACCTTGGAAAGGTATCCCGTGTAGCCGTACTGGATGAGCATGAAGGCGTTGTAGCCGAGGGAGTAGCAATAGTCGGCATCGAAGTTGGAAGGGAACGCGCATCTGCCTTCATATCCGAAGAAGTGATGCTGCGCGCCGAATTTCCCCTTGTAGGTCCCGGCCGCTTTTCTCTTCGCAAGCTCGCTCTTCACCATCTCGGAGAACAGCTTCTCGGACTCGATCAGCGAAACCTGGACATTGCCGTGAGGATCTCTCTCCAGGAAGAGCTGCTGCTGCACGAACTGCGGCAGGATATCAAACACCGCAAAAGATTCGGCGGTGAGACCGGACTTGATGAACGCATATTTGGCGTCCCAGTCGGGAAGCGCATTGAACTCATCGGTCTTGCTGCCCGCAAGGAGCTCGTTGATCTCGGCGATCAGCTTGGAGAACACGGAAACGAACTCAACGATACCCTCGGGGATGATGGCCACACCGAAGTTCTCGCCGTTGTTGCCGCGCTTCTCCACTGCGTCCGCGATGTAATTGGTGATCTGGGCAAGCGATATCTTCTTCGCCGCCACTTCCTCGCCGATCAGGCAGATGTTGGGCTGCGTCTCAAGCGCGCACTCAAGGGCCACATGGGAAGCGCTGCGGCCCATGACCTTGATGAAGTGCCAGTACTTCTTGGCGGAATTGGCATCTCTCTCGATGTTGCCGATCAGCTCCGAATACGTCTTGGTCGCGGTATCGAAACCAAAGGAAGCCTCAATGTCCTCATTCTTCAGATCGCCGTCGATCGTCTTGGGGCAGCCGATGACCTGGACGCCGGTGTTGTTGGCCGCCATATACTCCGCAAGCGTGGCGGCGTTGGTGTTGGAATCGTCGCCGCCGATGATCACGATGGCAGTCAGTCCGTTCTTCTTCGCATTCTCCGCGACGATGGCGAACTGCTCTTTGGTCTCGAGCTTGGTACGGCCCGAACCGATGATATCGAAACCGCCGGTATTCCTGTAAGCATCGATGAACGCGTCATCGAACTCCACGTAGTCATTCTTCAGAAGCCCGTCGGGGCCGCCCTTGAAACCGAGCAGCACGTTCTCGCTGTTTGTGGCCTTTAACGCGTCATAAAGACCGGAGATGACGTTATGTCCGCCGGGAGCCTGTCCGCCGGAGAGGATCACGCCCACCACCTGCTTCTTTGCTGCGGAAGTATTGGTGCCCTTCTCAAAAGTGATCTCGGGCTTGCCGTATGTATTGGGGAAAAGGGCTTTGATCTTGTCCTGATCCGCGACGCTCTCGGTGGCTGCTCCGTCCTTCACGCAGATCTCCGCGATCCCGCCTCTGAGCATCCCGGGGAGCTTGGGCTTGTACTCATACCTGACTTTCTGAAGAGGTGACAGATTCATTTGGATCCTCCTTTATGTGATGATTCTCCCGCGCCTTTCGGGCGCGTTAACAACAACTGTTTGATTGTATCTCAAAAAACGTCCTTTGTAAATGCGGATTTTCGCGGTACAAACCGTGCCGTACAGCATCATCTGTCCATCTACGATCATTTAAGAATCCGCCATACAGGATATTGTTTTATATGTATTTCTCAATCTGACATTGCTCTATCACTCTTTTCCCCAGAAGAGTGATAGCCTGCCCCGGACACTTGTTGATACATCGGTAACACATCGTGCAGCGGTCACCCGGAACCGCTTTATGTTCCACTATGGTGATGTTTTTCATCGGACAGAGTTTCTCGCACTTTCCGCAACCAGTACATTTTTCCTCATCAATCTTCAGCTTTGAAGAGTACTCCCCGGTCTTATGCCCAAAGTATGCCCTTTGCCCCCAAAAGCCGGCCAGTCTGTATAGCGGACCTATGCCTTCCTGTGTGGGATGTCCTTCTTTCAGTTGTCTGACAGATTCCTTTATCTTCCGTTCCGCTTGTTTCACAAGTTCTTTGTTCTTTTCCAATGGACGCTTCAGTGCTTTTTCATCCGCAATACTATCCGGCATCTTAAGATGGAGGCCGCCTGTCACGTCTGCTCCGTACCTCTCAAGAAGCCGTCCGAGCAGTCCTGCGCCATCCCCGCTGAAAAGGCCCATGGTTGCTATCACAAAGACTTTCCTGCTTCGCCACAATTCCTTGTTATCTGTAACGAAATCCCTCACGATCTTCGGAACCGTACTGAACTGAACCGGATAAGCAAACACGATCATGTCAGCACTGTTCACAGCCATTAATACGTCATCATCTTCAATGGAATATGCGATGGCGTCTTTATCATATTCCCGGCAAAACAGCTCTGCCGCATACCGGGAGTTTCCTGTTCCGCTGAAATATATGCCTGTCATTGGTTTTCCTTTACTCTATAGAACAGAAATCGAACTTGCCGATCATCATTACACATTTACATTGAATGTATCGAACATATCCTCATCTTTTTGTTTATTGTCAGAACGCCCCACGCTTTCCTGTTTGCGGGAGATGCAGGCGGAATGAACACGGCCTCGCTTATCACGCTGCTCTCTGCCCTGCCCAGGTTCGTGATACAATGACCGTCGCGTTTTTCATAGCCGAACATCCTGCTGCCGACAAATCTGCCGGCCTTGCTCTCAAAGTACCCAAGAGTCGATATCGCTATGGCATCGAGAAGTTCCGGATCCATATTGAAATAACACGAGAGAACGAGCATCTCCCTGTCCGGCTTACTGATGATGCTCCTGACTTCATGATCTACAGCCCCGGCAAGTTCCATGATCTCAGCGCTTCTCTTCTTAACCACCACGCCGAAGGCAGTCGCATAGTTTCCAAGAGCGCCTTTCTTATAGTTTTTGATCTTATTCCTTATGTCGGAAGCTATGACCACCTTATCCACGCCCTCATCGATCATCATCCGGGCAATAAGATAATCATTGAGTGATACCCCGTTTTCCCTGCACAGATCAAGAAGAGCATCCAGCTCTTCTTCGTCAATATTCTTTATTTCACGCTTGATATCCTGTTTCGGATCATGATCACGTTCAAACGCAAGATACTCGTCGTAGCTGACCTTATGCCCTTCTTTACGCCATTTCTTATTGGCATACCTGATCAGCGCCTTACTGATAAACCCAAGGTCGCTGCCGCCCGGAAGATCATCAAGACTTTCCATGAGTTTCTCGTCAACCGGGTGCGGCAAGGCACCGTTCGCATAATGATCCGCGAACTCCTGCACCAACTGAAGAAGTCCTCTTCCGTCACAAAGAAGATGATGCGTTATAAAAAGGACTCTCGTTCCGCTCCCGGAAGGATAGGCAAAGACCTTGAGCAGGGCTTCCTCATGAACGTTCCACCCGGCTTGGGATACCGTCTCATAATCAGTCTGCCAGTTGTCGCCTGCCTCCTTTATCGTTACCGGGATCTCAAGTTCCGGATGCTCCTCATAATAAATCCTGGAGTTCCCCTGCTCTTCGGCGATCATACTTCTCATAAGCGGATGGGCCGCTTTCAGAACCCCGATGCTCTCGATGATCCTGTCCGCATCGAATTCTGCCCCGATCTCCGCCACGATACCGAAGTGCATATTCGGGCACATATAGTGCGCCCTTTCCGTATATAAATACTTCCTGTCTGACATCAGTTTATCTTTCCTTTATTTACGGTTCGTTCATCTGTTATTCTATACTGAAAAACGCCTTGGTCGATCATCCTGTAAGATATTTCGTAACGGCATTATACCACGGATGAAACAGCTTCGCTGATCATCACCCCCATTCATCTTTTTCAGCTGACTCTTTCAATCCAATCAAGAATTGCATCAACAGCTATGCCATGATTTCCTATCTGGCAATGCTGTTCTCCGCCTTCCTTTTTGGTGAAGCAGCGCGATGTCAAGGATTTCGCATTTTTGATCTTTTCCCTGCATCTCTCAAACTGGCACATTGGTATATAGTGGTCTTTCTCCCCGGCAAGTAACAGCACATCCTGATCGATCCTCTCATACAAACCTGTCAGATTGTGCGCGCTTATCGATCGATACATCGCAGGAATGGAATCTGTGCCCGTAATAAACTGCCCCTGAGCCAGCATCCAGTCTGCCAATACACTTTTTCGGGCTATTTTTGTCAATACTCTGATCAGCTTCGTCTCATTCCCGCTCTTTATGAGCCTGCGGACATACCGGCATATCAAGCCGGGGAAAATATGAGTCATTACTTCCAGTCCATCGTCCATGGCATCATATGCAACGACGTGTTTTATCCTCTTTTCAAAAGCAGCCGCCCTCAGGGCAAAGAACCCTCCCCATGAGATTCCCACCATGGTACAGGACGTAACACCAAAGTGATCAAGGACTGTTGCAACCGGGAGTTCAAAACGTTCCGTAAAGTATATTTTCTGCCTTACGCAATCTCCCTGGCCCGGTCCTTCCATAAGGATCACATCAAAACCTTTTTGAACAAAGCTGTGAATCTGAAGCACAAATTCTTCAATAAAAGAATCATATCCGCCGCAAACAAGTACCGTCTGTCTGTAATTCTCCGGCGTCATCCGGATACACTTAAGGAACCCTTTTTCAAAGGGAACCTCATACGCCGCATACTCGATACCCGACTGCTCAAACGCCTTATGATATTCTTCAATGCATTTATCATATAATGGCGACTTTCTGCTATCACTCTGCTTCAGAAAGAACTCTGCCATTCTGTCATAATAAGCGGCATGCATATACTTGTTACCGTCAATCGCCATCGCTGATAATTTCGTCCATGCCCCGTACCATTCTTCCAACGTACGAACATCTGACAAATACTTGATAACCAGCTCTTCATCACAAGCTTCTTCTCCATATGTCAACACTCTGTTGATCTGGAAATTGAATTGTTTGATTCTATTAACTTTTCTATATCTTTTTAGTTCCATCGTATCGCTCCTCCTTTTTTGTCTCCTTTGGGGTAACACTTGTAACCTCTTCGGGATCATTATATAATTGCGTTGTAAGCGATAGCAAGCAAAAAAGCTGATGTGTCACACATCCGGGAGGTCTGTTACCCATGAACAATACAAACGGGCTTATTGCAGAACGATCGAAGAAGAGCATAGCCGTGGCCATGCTCAAGGTAATGAATACCTATGATTATAAAGAGATCACGGTAACTCAGATCACGCAGGAAGCCCGGATATCAAGAAAGACTTTCTACAGGCATTTCCGCGATAAAGATGAAGTCTTAAAGCATCTGTTTGATTCGCTTTATCAGGAGTGTTTATCTTCAATAACGGAAAGCGGAATACACCATTACT
>JAEEJD010000065.1 GCA_016281675.1 Lachnospiraceae bacterium | reverse complement strand
GTCGATAGAACACCGTTTGCTCAAAAGTTTTGGAGGACGTTGTTACAACACCGACTTCGTCGGCGTCGCTGTGTCACGATTGCGATGCAATCCTGACATCGGACGTACCGGAAAGAAGCGAAAGCGCCTTTTGAGCAAATGTGTGTTCCTGTCGACGGCCATCGGAATTATGGCAGGATAGGGGATTATGATTGAGAAAAGTATTACAAATATAGATGATCTGCTTCAGTTTGTTAACGAGCTGGCGGGAAAGCACGGCCTGAATCTGTGGTACAGGGGCGAGGACGATTCATCGCTTCCCCTGATCCCTTCGATACAGCGTACGCAGAAGAGGATCGATGTCGAGAGGTTTATAACGAACGACTTCTACATCAAGGCAAGGCAGATCATGAACAAGCCGCCCGAGAAGAAAAATTACGCGGGATGGGTTGCGATCATGCAGCATTACGGTCTGCCCACGAGACTCCTGGACTGGAGCAAGTCACCGCTTATCGCATCGTTTTTTGCAACAGAGACACACAAGCAGACCGGCGACAAGGATGCGTGCGTGTGGGTGCTTTCACCGATGTCTCTAAATGAATCTCAGGGCTTCGGATACTGTATATATCCGAACGATGCCGAGACAACTCAGGAGATGCTTCTCCCGGCGTTTAAGCACAATCATCACAACCATGAACTTGACGACAGGATACTTGCCGTATCGTCAACGGACAATAACCTTCGCATGTACAGTCAGCAGGCAAATTTCACGGTACATAATTCGCTGCGCCGCCTCGAGGACATATGCGACGAGGACACTCTGTACCGGATAATAATACCGAAGGATCGCAAGAAGTACTTTATAGATTCGCTGCGTGTGTTCGGAATTACGGAAGGATCGATATATCCGGATCTTGATCATATATCACGTGATCTGATGCACAGTTACGATATATAACCGGCGGCGAGGAGAGAAATCCGCCCGTCCGACCGGTTCGCGTACAGATAGAGACAGGAGAACTCCACATGAAGATAGTTCTGCAACACCTCACCAAGAAATTCCCAAACAGAAACAAGAAACAGGGCGGCGACGTTATCGCCGTTAACGACTTTGATTTCGAGATACCCGACGGTAAGCTCGTGGGTCTTCTGGGCCCTTCGGGTTGCGGCAAATCAACGACGCTGAACCTTATCTCGGGGCTTGAGAAGCCGACCGAAGGAAAGGTATTTTTCGGAGAAGATGACGTTACCGGACTTCCGGCTCAGGATCGCGGTGTAGGCCTGGTATTTCAAAGCTATGCTCTTTATCCGCATCTTACCGTTGAGAAGAATATCAGATTCCCGCTGGAAAATCTCAGGGGAGATGCAAAGCTTTCCAAAGAAGAGATGGCGGAGCGCGTGCTTCATGCCGCAAAGCTTGTGCAGATAGACGAACTTATGGAGAGAAAACCGTCGGAGCTTTCGGGCGGCCAGCAGCAAAGAGTCGCTATAGCAAGAGCACTTGTGAAGACGCCGAGAGTTCTTCTGCTTGATGAGCCTCTTTCAAACCTTGATGCAAGACTGAGGCTTCAGACGAGAGAAGAGATAAGGCGTATCCAGCGCGAGACGAAGATCACGACCGTGTTCGTTACCCACGATCAGGATGAGGCCATGAGTATATGTGATCTTATCGTTGTTATGAAGGCGGGTATCATGATGCAGATGGGAAGACCCCAGGACGTATATGACGATCCCGTAAACCTTTTTGTTGCAAAGTTTCTCGGTACTCCTCCGATCAATGTTTTTAACGGAAAGATGAAGGACGGCAAATTATTCATCGGTGAAGATGCGGTTCTCGAGTCGGGTGATTTTCGCGATGAGCGGGAAGTGTATGTTGCAATAAGACCCGAGGGATTCACGCTCGATGAAAACGGACCGTTTTGCTGCAGGCTCGGGAGACTCGAGGTTATGGGACGCGATGTCTCGATCGTATCCGAGCATGACGATACGTTAAATGATACGGGGCTGATCCGCTCGATCGTAAATGCGGATAACAGGATCGATCTTGATAAAAAAGAGGTTCGTTTCTCGCTTAAGCCTCATAAGGTGTTCGTATTTGACAAAGATTCGGAAGAGCGCATCAGATCCGAGGTAGCCGATGGACGATAGATTCAAGGCAAAAGGCTGGCTGTATCTGCTGCCGGCAATACTGTTTCTCGGCGTGTTCATGGTATATCCGCTAGTGGATGTATTCGTGTATTCGTTTGAGGAAGGATACAATTTTGCGACGCAGACCTTCTTCGGGACCGGGTCGTATAACTATTCGTATGTCCTGAGGGATCCGTATTTCATTCAGGCACTCAAAAACACGTTTATAATCGTTATCATAACCGTGCCGCTCTCAACGCTTATTGCGCTTCTTATATCGCTGGGACTCTCTTCGATAAAGCCGCTTAAGGATCTGTTCCAGACGGTCTATTTCCTGCCATACGTAACGAATACGCTTGCAGTAGGACTTGTGTTCATGATCCTGTTCAAGAAAACGGCATATTCGGACGGCCTGATCAATATGTTCATAAACTTTTTCGGAGGAGAGAGCATCGATTTCATTACAGGTCCGTATGCCGCAAAGATGTTTGTCATGTGCTTTTACACGATATGGGTCGTTCTTCCGTTTAAGATCCTGATACTGACGTCGGCTCTCGCGAGTGTGCCGAAGGTTTATTACAGTGCGGCGGAAGTCGACGGTACGAGACCGTTTCGGATGTTCTGCAAGATCACTCTTCCGATGATCTCACCTATGATTTTTTATCTTGTGATAACCGGTTTCATCGGCGCGTTCAAGGCATATTCCGATGAGGTGGCACTCTTCGGGACCGATCTTAATTCCGCCGGCATGAACACGATAGTCGGATATATATACGACATGCTCTACGGTAATTCCGGAGGGTATCCGAGCTATGCATCGGCCGCGGCTATTATACTGTTTGCGATCGTGCTGACGATCACGGTCATCAATCTGATGGTGAGCAGAAAGGTGGCGGTGAAGTGATATGAAGAACAGAACAAAGATCATCAAAAAAACATTCACATATCTGTGCCTGTCTTTGTGGGCGATCATAGTGCTGTTCCCGTTCTACTGGATGCTTCTGTCGTCAATAAAGAGCTACAGTTCGTACAACAGGGAGTACACACCGAAGTTTTATGCGACTTCACCGACTCTTTCAAACTATGCCGATGCTTTCACTTCGGTGCCGCTTTCAAGGTATCTGTGGAACACGCTCATATTTACCGTTATAACAACGGCTGTTATGCTTATTGTGATAACGCTTGCGGCCTTTGCGTTCGCACGCTTGAGCTTTCGTGGGAAGGACCTTGTGTTCACGCTGTTCCTGGCGTTGATGATGATCCCGAACGAGCTTGTTATCATAACGAACTATGTTACAATAACAGACCTGAATCTCAGAAATACTTTTACCGGACTCATACTCCCATCAGTAACATCTGTTTTCTATATATACCTTCTCAAGGAAAACTTTGCGCAGGTAGGGGATGACCTGTATAAGGCCGCAAAGGTAGATGGCACATCCGACATACGTTATTTAATGAAAGTACTGATCCCGATATGCAGACCGACTATGATAACGATCGTTATCTTAAAGGTTATCGAGTGCTGGAACTCATTCGTATGGCCCAGGCTCGTTACGGACAAACAGGAATATTTCCTTGTCTCAAACGGGATACAGCAGATACGTGAGAGCGGGTTCGGACGAGAGAACATCCCGGCTATGATGGCTGCCGTTGTGATCATATCGCTTCCGCTCATTATACTGTTTCTCGTATTTCACAAGAAGATCATGGAAGGTGTCGCGACCGGAGGTACAAAGGGATGATGAAGAAGAAACACCTCGGAACGCTTGCGGCACTGATACTTTCCGTTACGGTTGCGCCTATTCTTACGGCGTGCCACGGTTCAAAGGGCCTTCCGGAATTTGTGATCCCCGAAAGCTTCGACGAGGGCGTCAAACACGAGATAACTTTCTGGGCCAAGAACGACACAAACAAGGTCCAGAGCGACATATACAAAAAGGCGATCTCGGATTTCGAGGCGCTTTACCCCAATATCGATGTCAACATGCGTCTGTATACGGATTACGGGCGTATCTATAATGATGTTATAACGAACATTTCCACCAATACGACGCCCGATGTATGTATAACTTATCCCGATCATATCGCCACATATATGAGCGGGATCAATATCGTTGTCCCGCTCGATGAACTTGCGCAGAATGCAGAGTACGGACTCGGCGGAAGCAAGCTTAAGTTTGACGGCCCCGCGCAGGACGAAATCATAGGAAAGTTTGTCGACGAATGCAGACTCTCCGGTACACTCTATGCGCTTCCATTCATGCGATCCACGGAAGCACTCTATATAAATGAGGATATGGTAAAGGCACTCGGCTATGAACTGCCTGATATTCTGACGTGGGATTTTGTCTGGGAAGTATCGGAGAAGGCTATGGAAAAAGATCAGTCGGGAAACTATGCCGTGAACGGACAGAAGGTTCTGATCCCGTTCATTTACAAGTCTACCGACAATATGATGATCTCACAGCTTCGCCAGAAGAATGCTCCGTATTCGACAGAGGACGGCGAGATAGGAATATTTAACGATACCACGACGCAGCTGCTTTTAGAGACAGCCAAGCACGCTCGCAGCGGAGCCTTTTCCACTTTTAAGATATCCAGTTATCCGGGCAATTTCCTTAATGCCGGACAGTGTATATTTGCCGTTGACTCTACCGCCGGCGCTACATGGATGGGAGGCGATGCACCTCTTTCGGACATTGCCGAGGAAAACAAAGTTAACTTTACGACAGTTGTCCGTCCGATCCCGCAGTTCGATCCGTCCGATCCCAAGATGATGTCGCAGGGACCGTCGGTCTGTGTGTTCAATAAGGAAGATCCCCAACAGGTTCTCGCTTCGTGGCTGTTCGCGCAGTTCCTTCTGACAAACGATGTTCAGACGGCATATTCGGAAACGGAGGGATACGTTCCGGTCACTGCAAAAGCAAGACAGTCGGATGAATATGTTAAGTATCTCGAGCTTGCCGGAACGGATAACAACGAGCATTACAGCGTCAAGATGGATGCGTCGAAGCTCCTTCTGGATAGCACCGATAATACATTCACGACGCCGGTATTCGCCGGATCAGCATCTCTTAGAGACGCGGCCGGAGCGCTTATCGAGAACGTCACAAAGGCAGAAAGGCGCGGCACGACCGTCGACGAAAAATTCATAGAGAAAACATACGAGGATGTCAGAAGCCTTTATAAGCTTGATTCGCTCGGAGGCGGCGCAAACCGCAAAGAGAGTACGGGACCTCTTCCCGCTGCATCAAAAGCTCTTCTGATAACGCTGGCGATCGCATGGATACTCATTGCGGCCGTGTATATACGGGGGCGGATGAGAAAATCTTGATTTCTTTTGAATGTGTTATATAATTACCGTGTCGGAAACAGACATTCTTTATTTAAGAAGGAAGGGAATATTATGAAAAAGATACTTGCTATCGCAATGATGATCACATGTGCACTCGGTCTTGCGGCCTGCTCGGGTAAGGGCGGATCCGATAAGAAATCCGAAGGCGTTATGACCTACGAAGAGTACGTTGCAGCTCCGCTTGATTCGGAAGTTACGATCGAAGCGTACGTTCAGGCACATCAGAGTTGGTGGGACGGAAAGATCACGATATATGCAGCCGACAAGGAAGGTGCGTATTTCCTGTATGACATGCCCTGCTCGGAAGAAGATGCCGCAAAGCTCAATCCCGGAACAAAGATCAAAGCAAAGGGATTCAAATCCGAATGGTCGGGTGAGGTTGAGATCGTTGACGCGACATTTGAGATAGAGGACGGTTCGTATATCGCAGAGGCAAAGGATGTTACAGACCTTCTCGGCAAGGATGAACTTGCATCAAATATGAACCGGTTCGTTTCGTTTAAGGATCTTGAGATCGTAGCATCCAAGGACGGAAACGGAAATGAGGCTCCGTTCCTTTACAACTGGGACGGTTCAGGAGAAGAGGGCAACGATGTTTACTTCAACGTATCCAAGGACGGACAGACCTATACATTCCTTGTAAGGGCTTATCTTACGGGATCGGACACGGAAGTGTACAAGACGGCCAAGACACTCAAGGTCGGCGACAAGATCGACTGTGAAGGATTTCTGTACTGGTATGAAGGACCCAATCCGCACATAACAAACATCACTATCAAGTGATTTTCTCCTTGCAATTGCCCCGAACAGGTGGTATTATAACTTTTGAATCATGGTTTTAGGTATGAAGTGAGCTGTCCGCAGCTCACTTCATTTGATGTTAAGTGAATTTGCTCTCGATAAGGAGGAACGATGTCAAAGAAGGAAGATATCGAAGAGCGTACCGAAGAGCTGCTTGCGCCGATAATCGATGAGACCGGATTCGATCTGTGGGATGTCGGATATGTTAAGGAAGGGCAGGAGATGTACCTGAGAGTGTACATCGACAAACCCGGGGGCATCACGATCGATGACTGTGTCGATGTTTCGAGGAAACTGTCCGACAAACTCGATGCGGATGATTTTATCGAAGATGCGTACACTCTCGAGGTCAGTTCGCCCGGGCTTGGCAGAAAGCTCGTAAAGGATCGCGAGTTCGAGCGCAGTATCGGAAGGGACGTGGACATTAAGTTCTACCGGCCGGTCGACGGTTCGAAGGAAACATGCGGAAAGCTTACGGCTTTCGATAAAGATACCGTCACGATCGAGGAGACGTCGGGCAAAGCGCCTCCGGCGCAAAAATCATATGCGCGGAGCGATATAGCAACCGTTAGATTATCAGTCGATTTCTGACATAACGATAAATAACACTGTTATTATTAAAAGGAGAATGATCAAAATGGCAAAGAAAGAAGTAGTAAAGGAAGACAGCGGTAAAGAGCTTCTGATGGCTCTCGAGATATTGGAGAAGGAGAAGGACATCAGCAAGGAAACGATGTTCGAGGCGATCGAAACTTCACTTCTGACCGCATGCAAGCAGCATTTCGGCAAGTCCGACAACATGCGTGTCGAGATCGACAGGGAAACGGGTAAGTTCAAAGTGTTCGCAGCCAAGAAGGTTGTTATGAAGCCCGAGGACAGCGTTTCGGAGATCGCAAAGGAAGAGGCGAAGAAGATCGTAGCGGGCGTCAAGGTAGGCGACGTTATAGATGTTGAGATAGAGAGTAAGGATTTCGGACGTATCGCTACAACGAATGCGAAGAACGTCATCCTTCAGAAGATCCGTGAAGAGGAGCGTTCGGTCGTTGTCAAGACGTTCAAGGACAAAGAGCGCAGCATCGTTACCGGTGTTGTTCAGAGATATGTCGGCAAGAACGTTTGCATCGATCTCGGAAAAGCGGATGCATTCCTTCCCGAGTCCGAGCAGATCCCCAGAGAGAACCTTCGTATCAATGACCGCGTGAAGGTTTATGTTGTCGAAGTCAAGGACAATAACCGCGGCCCCAGGATCTCCGTATCACGTACACATCCGTACCTTGTTAAGTGCCTGTTTGAGGCTGAGGTAGCTGAGATCCGCGACGGAAGCGTTGAGATCAAATCGATCGCACGTGAGGCCGGCAGCCGTACGAAGATGGCCGTTTGGTCAAACAATCCGGATGTCGATCCCGTCGGTGCATGCGTCGGCATGAACGGAACGAGGGTAAATGCCGTTGTTGATGAACTTCGCGGAGAGAAGATAGATATCATATGCTGGGATGATAACCCCGGTATCCTTATAGAGAATGCACTTTCACCTGCAAAGGTTGTTTTCGTCATCGCCGACAGCGATGAAAAATCAGCCAAGGTAGTTGTTCCCGATGACCAGCTTTCGCTTGCGATCGGTAAGGAAGGACAGAATGCAAGACTTGCCGCAAAGCTTACGGGCTTCAAGATCGATATCAAGTCCGAGACCCAGGCGAAGGATACTCCGGGATTCCGTCTTGAGGATTACTACGACGAAGATGAATACGAGGAAGGCGAGTACGTCGAAGGCGAATACGAGGAAGGCGAGTATGTCGAGGGTGAGTACGCCGACGAGGAATATGCCGATGAGGAGTATGTCGAAGAAGAAGTAGCCGAAGAGGCGAGTGAGCCTGCCGAAGGAGAGGAATGATCATATGAGACCCGATCCTGTATTGCAGCTGCTGGGACTGGCCCAGAAAGCGGGCGGCGTCAAAAGCGGTGAATTCATGACAGAGAATACGATCAAGGAGGGAAAATCATTTCTTTGCATCGTAGCCTCAGACGCCTCTGACAATACAAGGAAACAGTTCAGAGATATGTGTTCTTATTACGAAGTTCCATATCTGGAATACTCAGACAAAGAAAACCTCGGACATGCCATCGGCAAAGAATTTCGTGCGTCACTGTGCGTAACGAACGAAAAACTGGCACGGCAGATCCTAATAAAAGTTCCGAACGGAGGTAGCGATAATGGCAAAAACTAAAGTACATGAGATAGCAAAAGAATTTGACATAAAAAGCAGCGAAGTCATAGCGATATTGGCTTCAATGGGAATAGAAGGCAAGGCACCGGCATCCGGTCTTGAGGATGATCAGGCCGAAGCTCTCAGGAAGAAGCTCTCCAAAGGTTCTTCCGCCAAGGCCGAGAAAGAAAGTGAAGCCGAAGCACCCAAGCCGGCAAAGAAGGCACCTGCAAAAGAAGCGGCGCCCGAGGCACCTAAGAGTGCTGCAAAACCGGTAAGGCCGGCCGGAGAAGCACCGGCACCGGTCAGGAAGAAGAAGCCGATCATCGTAGTATCATCGGCGAGAAACGCACAGGTTCAGCGCGGTGGCGGTCAGAACGTCAGAGGAGCGGGAGCCGCAAAGCCCAAGACTCCCGGCGGAATAATCCGTCCGACGGTACCCACGACTGCGGAAAGAGCCGCAAGACTTGCAGAGAACAACCAGGGAGGCGATCGAGATAGGTTACGTAGAACAGGCACTGCGCCTAAAAAGGAAAGTACAGAAACTGTTAAAGCTGATGTCAATACTGCTGGGAGCGGTAGCGATAGCACTGGCAGTGCTGTTGCAGCTGCTGGAGGACAAAGAGCGGCAGGCGACAAAAAGGTCGCAACAGGCACACCCGCAGCAGCCGCAGCCGGAACAAGACCCGCAAGAGTAGAAAAACGTCCCGCGGGAGACAGACCGTCAGGTGACAGACCCGCAAGAGGAGGTATTGTCATCAATCAGGGTCGCGGATTCAATGCATCGCAGGAATCCGGCAACAAAGACGGAAGACGCGGTGGAAGTGACAGAAAGGGAAACACTTCCAAAGACAAGAACAAGAAAGATCGTATCTACGAGAACGAGGACGGATTCAAAGGAGGAAAGCAGGTTAAGGGCAAAGCCTCCAAGATGATGGATCCTAAGGTACAGAAGAAGGATGAGCCCGAAGAGGAGAAGATCAAAGTAATCACTCTTCCGGAGACGATCACCATCAAAGATCTTGCCGATAAGATGAAGATACAGTCTTCGCAGATCATCAAGAAACTGTTCCTTCAGGGCAGAGTCGTTACCGTCAATGAAGAGATAACATACGAGGAAGCGGAAGAGATCGCGGTTGAATACGAGATCCTCTGCGAGAAGGAAGTTGTTGTTGATGTTATAGAAGAACTCCTCAAGGAAGAAGAGGAAGATACATCGACCATGACGAGCCGTCCTCCCGTAATATGCGTTATGGGTCACGTTGACCACGGTAAAACATCGCTTCTTGATGCGATACGTAACACAAAGGTCATAGAGGGCGAAGCCGGCGGTATCACGCAGGCGATCGGTGCATATGTCGTCAATGTTAACGGAAGGAAGATCACATTCCTTGATACGCCGGGTCATGAAGCTTTCACTGCTATGCGTATGCGCGGTGCGAACGCAACGGATATCGCGATCCTCGTTGTCGCAGCCGATGACGGTGTTATGCCTCAGACGATAGAAGCGATCAACCATGCGAAGGCAGCAGGCATCGAGATCATCGTTGCGGTCAATAAGATAGATAAGCCTTCGGCAAACATAGACAGAGTTAAGCAGGAACTGTCCGAATACGAACTCGTTCCCGAAGACTGGGGCGGCAACACGGTGTTTGCACCGGTATCCGCCAAGACCGGAGAAGGTATCAAGGAACTGCTTGAGATGATCCTTCTTACGAGCGATATTCTTGAACTCAAGGCCAATGCAAACAGAAGGGCAAGAGGTATGGTCATTGAGGCCGAGCTCGATAAGGGACGCGGTCCTGTCGCTACAGTACTCGTTCAGAAGGGTACGCTCAAGGTGGGTGATTTTATCGCCGCAGGTCCTTCCCACGGTAAAGTCAGGGCAATGATCGACGACACGGGCCGCAGGGTTAAAGAGGCAGGTCCGTCAACACCTGTTGAGATACTCGGTCTTAACGACGTTCCCGGAGCAGGAGAAGTATTTGTATCTCTTGATTCCGACAAGGAAGCAAAGAACTTTGCCGAGACGTTCATCGCTCAGAACAAAGTCAAGCTTCTTGACGATACAAAGATCAAATCGAAGATGTCTCTTGAAGGTCTGTTCTCCAAGATCCAGGAGGGTAACCTTAAGGAACTCAACCTTATCCTTAAGGCTGACGTACAGGGTTCGGTTGAGGCCGTCAAAGAGTCTCTTCTCAAACTCTCGAACGAGGAAGTTGTTGTTAAGGTCATCCACAGCGGCGTAGGTGCCATCAACGAATCGGACGTTATTCTTGCAAGTGCCAGTGACGCGATCATCATCGGATTCAATGTTCGTCCGGATGCTACCGCAAAGGCTACGGCGGAATCCGAAGGCGTTGATATCAGACTGTATGACGTTATCTATAAGGCTATCGAGGATGTTGAGGATGCCATGAAGGGAATGCTCGATCCTGTATTCGAGGAGAAGATCCTCGGTCATGCGGAGATCAGGCAGATATTCAAGGCGAGCGGCATAGGAAACATCGCCGGATCGTATATGCTCGACGGCGTGATGCAGCGCGGATGTCTGATCAGGATCACGAGGGAAGGCGAGCAGATCTACGAAGGAAAGCTTGCATCCTTAAAGAGATTCAAAGACGATGTCAAGGAAGTCAAAGCGGGATTCGAATGCGGTCTCGTATTTGAAGAGTTCGGTGATTTTGCGGAGCTTGACATCGTTGAGGGTTACACGATGGTCGAGGTACCCAGGAAATGAGAAAAAACAGTATCAAAAACACAAGGATAAATTCGGAGGTCCAGAGGGCTCTTGCCGATCTTATCCGCGGAGGAATAAAGGATCCGAGGATAGCACCCATGACGTGTGTTACCGATGTTGAGGTTGCTCCGGATCTCAAGACGTGCAAGGTTTATATCAGTGTTCTCGGAGATGAGAGCGTAAGGGAGCAGACGATGGAAGGTCTTCGTAATGCCGAGGGATTCATGAGACATCATCTTGCTTCAACGTTAAACCTTCGCAATACACCGACCCTTCGGTTTATAGCGGACACTTCCACCGAGTACGGTATGGCGATGTCCGCAAAGATCGATGAGGTCATGGCTGCGATCCCCGACAGGGACGAAGAAACAGAGGAAATGTAATGGATCTGCTACAGGAGATCGGAAATGCAAAAAGTGTCGCGATAGCAGGGCACATAAGACCCGACGGCGACTGCATAAGTTCAACGCTCGCGGTGAGAAACTACCTTCTTAATGCCAAGCCTGATCTTAAGGTCACGGTATTTACGCAGGATAATCCGCCGACGATATTCTCGTATCTGAAAGGATACGATGAGATGAACCTGACATATTCCCCGAAAGAGAAATATGACGTGTTCATTGCGCTCGATGTGAGCTCACTCGACAGGCTCGGAGAGTCACAATACTTTCTTGAGACGGCAGACAAGACTATATGCGTCGATCATCACGAGACCAATTCGGGACTTTGTGATATCAATCTGATCAAGCCTCATGCTTCGAGTACATGCGAGGTGCTCTATGAAACGTTTGATAAGAAGTACATCGACGATGCCGTGGCGGAGTGTCTGTACACGGGAATAGTCCATGACTCGGGCGTGTTCCAGTATTCGAATATGAGCAAAGAGAGCTTTGCGGTAGTCGGAGATCTGATAGAGTATAACTTTGACGGGCCTGCGATAATACGAGGGACTTTTTACGAAAAATCATATATCCAGAATCAGATACTCGGGCGGGCGCTTCTCGAGAGCATATTGTTCATGGACGGCAAGTGCATAGTCAGCATGGTTGACAGGAAGATGATGGATTTCTATCAGGTTCTCCCCAAACATCTCGAGGGCATCGTTAATCAGCTGAAGAACACGAGAGGCGTGGAAGTTGCCATATTCATGTATGAGATGGGGACGCAGCGCTACAAGGTAAGCATGCGCTCGGAAGGACATGTGAATGTTGCCAAAGTAGCATCGATATTCGGTGGCGGAGGGCACGACCGCGCTGCCGGAGTTGAGATGAACGGCACATATTATGATGTGATCAATGCGCTGTCGCGTGAGATAGAAAAACAGATGTAGAAAGAGGGAACCCGTCGACGAACTGATCTGTACGTCCGGGCGTCCTTGTATACTATGAACGGAATACTCAATGTTTACAAAGAGAAGGATTACACGAGCCATGATGTCGTGGCGAAGCTTCGCGGGATCCTTCATACGAAGAAGATAGGGCATACGGGAACTCTCGATCCCATGGCCGAAGGTGTACTTCCGGTCTGCATCGGGGGTGCGACGAAGCTTGTCGAGTCATTTACGGACGAGACTAAAGAATACGAAACCGTTATGCTGCTTGGAAAAACATACGACACGCTTGATGTGACCGGCACGCTTCTTGAGGACCATGAAGTTATGTCAACCAAAGAGGAGATCGAATCGGCGGTCATGTCGTTTGCAGGGGGATACGATCAGGTTCCTCCGATGTATTCAGCCAAGAAGGTAGGCGGCCAAAAGCTGTACGATATAGCAAGGAGCGGTCGCACCGTTGAGCGAAAGAGCGTATTCGTCAATATATTTGATATCGACATACTGTCAATCGAACTTCCTCGCGTTACGATGAGGGTGCACTGCGGAAAAGGCACTTATATCAGATCTCTGACAGACGATATAGGAAGAAAGCTCGGATGCGGAGCCGCCATGGAAAAGCTGACGCGTACGAGAGTCGGAAACTTTACGATCAAAGAAGCCATGAGGCTGTCGGAGATAGAAGAAGCCGTGTCGGATAATAAGATCACTGACGTTATCATAAGCGCGGAAGAACTTTTCGGTGATCTTGTCGGCGTTCATACGAGCGGGGAAACATCGAGGCTTCTTGCAAACGGTAACGTAATATCGGGGGCATCGGTAAGGAAGCTTGCGCCGGAACTTGAAACAAAAGTCCAAAACGGTACAAGGGTCAGGATGTACGACAGCAAAGGCAAATTTACGGGTGTATACGAATACAGGGTATCGGATGATGCGTTCAAACCGTATAAGATGTTTTTGAATCAGGAGTAAACAGGGAAGAGCAGCATGAACATTATATCGGGAACAACTGATTTTAAGATCCCGGAAAACACCGTGGTATCTATAGGGAAATTCGACGGAGTACATAAGGGACACCTGACGATAGTCGACAGGATGAAAAAGTATATCAGAAGAGGATATAAACTGTGTATTCTTACGTTTGATATACCGCCCTCAAGCCTCGGATTCGGGTCCGATAAGGGACTCCTTCTGACGAATGCAGAGAAAAGGCATATATTCGGCAACCTTGGTATCGATTACTATATAGAATTCCCGTTCTACGAGAAGACCGCGTCGATAAGCGCCCAGCAGTTCATCGAGGAATTCATTGTCGACAGGATGAACGCAAAGGCAGTGGTTGTCGGACAGGATTGTACATTCGGACAGGGTGCGGCCGGAAATGCGCAGATGCTTCGAGACTTCGGTCCGATATATGATTATGAGGTTGAGATCATCAATAAGATCAAGGACGGAAAAAGAGAGATAAGCTCCACGTATCTCAAAGAACTTGTAATGGACGGCAAGGTTTCGAGGATCAAGGACCTGGCATTCTATCCTTACTATGTCAGAGGAAAATTCCGCCGTAATCCGGTCAAAGTCTCATCGAGTATATTCTATTATGTAATGGATGTCCCTGAAGAGAAGGTTATGCCGCTTGACGGTGTATATTATTCAAAAGCAATTTATGATGACGAATACTTTGATGCCATCACAAACGTCAAGAACGACGAGAGGGTGTTCGAGACATACATTTACGGCGGTGTCCGCGGAATACAGCGTGAGGAGCTTGTTATTGCGCTGCTCGAGTGGAAGCGCGAAGAACTCAAGTATTACAAGGTTTCCGACCTGAACCGCAAGATCAAGGAAGACATATTTGACGGTCAGAAATGGCACAAAGAAAATGCCGTCATGCAGGGCTGAAGAATTATTGAAGATAATCGTATTTTAAGGTTTACAAGCGTGATGCCCTGTGGTAGAATAACGAATGTTGTGAAAACCTGTGCTTCGACAGCGGTTTCGTACCATGTCGCGGTATATGGGGTTAATCTTATGAATCAGGCGTAGGCCGAGGAGGATTTTATGATCACTAAAGAAAAGAAAGCTGCAATAATGCAGGAGTATGCAAGAGTTCCGAATGACACGGGTTCGCCGGAAGTTCAGGTCGCCGTTCTCACAGCGAGGATAGCGGAGCTTACCGAGCATCTGAAAGCCAATCCCAAGGATCATCACTCAGCAAGAGGTATGTACAAGATGATCGGTCAGAGAAGAGGACTTCTTGACTACCTTAAGAAGAAAGATATCGACAGATATCGTACGCTTATTGAGAAGCTTGGTATCAGAAGATAATATCAGCCAAAGGGACGGTATAGGCCGTCCCTTTGTGTGATTATTATAGTCATTGTCCACATAAGTGGGATGGACTCTGACCGGTAGAAGAAGAAAGAAGAAGGAGAAAAAAATGTACAAAAGCTATTCAATGGAACTTGGTGGACGTACTCTCACCGTTGATGTAGGAAGAGTCGCTAAGCAGGCAAACGGCGCAGCACTCATGCACTACGGTGACACTACCGTACTTTCCACTGCAACCGCTTCAGAAAAACCCAGAGAAGGAATTGATTTCTTCCCTTTAAGTGTTGAATTTGAAGAAAAGATGTATGCCGTAGGCAAGATCCCGGGAGGCTTCAACAAGCGTGAGGGAAAGGCCAGCGAGAATGCGGTTCTTACGGCGCGTGTTATCGACCGCCCGATGAGACCTCTGTTCCCGAAGGATTACCGCAATGACTGCACACTTAATAACCTTGTGCTTTCGGTTGATCCCGAGTGCCGTCCGGAGCTTGTTGCCATGCTCGGATCGGCTATCGCGACATGCATATCCGATATCCCGTTTGACGGTCCCTGCGCAACTACCCAGATCGGTATGATCGACGGACAGTTCATTGTTAATCCCAGCCAGGAGCAGTGGAAGACAGGTGACCTTAACCTTACGGTTGCATCGACAAAAGAGAAGGTCATAATGATCGAAGCCGGTGCGAATGAGATTCCCGAAGCCAAGATGATCGAAGCCATCTACATGGCGCATGACATCAACCAGCAGATCATCGCTTTCATCGACAAGATCGTTGCCGAGACAGGAAAGCCCAAGCATGAATATACAAGCTGTGCCATCCCTGAGGAACTCTTTGCGGCGATCCGTGAAGTATGTCCTCCCGATGAGATGGAAACAGCCGTATTTACGGATGACAAGCAGACCAGAGAAGAGAACATCAGAGTTATCACCGAGAAGTGCGAAGAGAAGTTTGCGGACAACGAGGAATGGCTCGCAATACTCGGAGAAGCTATTTACCAGTATGAGAAGAAGACGATCCGCAAGATGATCCTCAAGGATCACAAGCGTCCCGACGGCCGTGAGATCACACAGATCCGTCCTCTCGCAGCGGAAGTCGATCTTATTCCCAGAGTACACGGAAGTGCGATGTTCACACGTGGACAGACACAGATCTGTGATATCACGACTCTTGCACCTCTTTCCGAAATGCAGAAGGTTGACGGACTTGATTCCTTTGAAACTTCAAAGAGATACATCCATCATTACAATTTCCCTTCATATTCGGTTGGCGAGACAAAGCCCTCAAGAGGTCCCGGAAGACGTGAGATCGGACACGGAGCACTTGCCGAAAGAGCACTTATTCCCGTACTTCCTTCGGAAGAGGAATTCCCGTATGCTATCCGCTGCGTATCTGAGACATTTGAGAGTAACGGTTCAACATCAATGGCCAGCACATGTGCAAGCTGTATGTCACTGATGGCTGCCGGTGTTCCGATCAAGAAGATGGTTGCCGGTATCTCATGCGGACTCGTTACGGGTGATACGGATGATGATTTCGTACTTCTTACCGATATCCAGGGTCTCGAGGACTTCTTCGGCGACATGGACTTTAAGGTAACCGGTACAACAGACGGTATTACGGCCATTCAGATGGATATCAAGATCCACGGCCTTACAAGACCCATAGTTGAGGGCGCAATCGCAAGATGTCGTGAGGCAAGGCTTTTCATCATGGATAACTGCATGAAGCCCGCCATTGCAGAGCCCAGAGCTACGGTTAACGAATATGCTCCCAAGATCATCCAGATCAGGATCGATCCCGAGAAGATCGGTGATGTTGTCGGACAGCGCGGTAAGACGATCAACGCGATCATCGAGCGTTGCGGCGTGAAGATCGATATCACGGATGACGGTGCGGTAAGCGTATGCGGTACCGACCAGGCAGGCATGGATAAGGCCATTGAGATGATCAAGATCATAACGACCGAGTTTGAAGCAGGTCAGATCTTTACGGGTAAGGTCGTATCGATCAAGGAATTCGGCGCATTCGTTGAATTCGCTCCCGGTAAGGAGGGAATGGTTCACATTTCCAAGATCGCTAAGGAGAGGATCAACCATGTTGAGGATGTCCTCACACTCGGCGATGTAGTTACCGTTAAATGCCTCGGAAAAGACAAGATGGGAAGAATGTCATTCAGTATCAAGGATGCGATGGCCTGATCATAACGGAAATCAATATCGATCATATCGAAAAGGAACGGCTGCAGATTTGATCTGCGGCCGTTTTTGTATACTTCTGTGAGCGATCCGGCGACAGATCCGGCGACAGCGTCATAATGGATAACATCAGGAATTGTCAGACAATAATATAAAAAAACGTGCGTATAGTGCGAGAGGTGTTATAAGATTCCTGCCGTTATAAAAGATAAATTAACAGCAAAAACAGACTTATCCACATAAGTAAAAATAATAATAATAAGATATAATAAATGAAATACTAACAATAACATGCGTAATAAATAGCGCAAATCAGGGCGTTTCTAAAAGGAGTGGTTTTACATAATCTTTCTTTTCGAACGAATTTTTGCATTGGGAGTCAGAAATGTGGATAAAACACGCAAATTATGTGAAATTCCGATAATTATGTTTGTTTTTGCATGATTTCGCACAATTCAAGAGCATAAATTCTGCCTGTTATTGTGACAACAGACACTTTTTTATGATAGAATAAATCGGTTAATGTCGTGCTTTTTAATATGAGGATAACGATATGGCAAAAAGAGTTGTACTTATTGTAATGGACAGTTTCGGAATAGGTGAGGAGCCTGATGCCGATCAGTTCGGAGATGTCGGAACAAATACGCTCAGATCCTGCACAAAGAGTCCCCTTTTTAAGGCCCCGAATCTTGCGAGGATGGGCCTCTTTGGGATTGACGGTATCGAATGCGCATCAAAGATTCCCGAACAGGATATCGAGCCGACCGGTACATATGCGAGACTTCGAGAGAAGTCGATGGGAAAGGATACCACGATAGGACATTGGGAGATCGCCGGACTGATCTCGCCGGATCCGCTCCCGACATATCCGGAAGGATTCCCTCCCGAAGTCATAGAGGAATTCGAAGAAAAAACGGGCAGAAAGGTACTGTGCAACCTTCCTTATTCGGGAACAAAGGTCATAAACGATTACGGCGACGAGCATGTACGCACGGGAGACCTTATCGTGTACACGTCGGCGGATTCGGTGTTCCAGATAGCCGCTCACGAGGATATAGTTCCGTG
>JAEEJD010000064.1 GCA_016281675.1 Lachnospiraceae bacterium | reverse complement strand
TGCGAATGCCTCGGGCTGTCTTGCCCGGAGCCGGATCTTAAGGCGTGGAGAAAGCTTACGGATGATTTTGAAAATCCCAGAAGCGAAGTTACCATCGCCATCGTGGGAAAGTACGTTGCGCTTCATGATGCGTATCTGTCCGTCGTAGAAGCTTTAAAGCACGGCGGGATAGCCAATCAGACGGAAGTTACGATCCACTGGGTGGATGCGGAAGACGTGACCGAAGACAATGCAAAGGATACTATCGGGGATGTTGACGGACTCATCGTTCCCGGAGGATTCGGAAGCCGCGGGACCGAAGGCAAGATAGCCGCAGCCGGTTATGCAAGAAAGAACAATATTCCGTATCTGGGAATATGCCTCGGAATGCAGCTTGCGATAGTGGAATTTGCAAGGTCTGTATGCGGACTTCGCGAAGCGGCATCTTCGGAACTGGTTCCCGAAACACCCGATCCGGTGATCCATATTCTCCCGGAAAAAGAAGAGCTTGAAGATATCGGCGGGACACTTCGTCTCGGCGCTTATCCGTGTGTTCTGGCGGAAGGAACGAAAGCCTTCGCGCTCTACGGTAAAAAGGAGATAAGCGAGAGACACCGTCACAGGTATGAAGTCAACAACGACTACAGGGATATCCTGACAAAGAACGGAATGGTACTATCCGGAACATCACCCGACGGAAGGATCGTCGAGATGATCGAACTTACCGGACATCCGTATTTTGTGGCAACACAGGCACATCCCGAGTTCAAGTCGAGACCGGATATGCCGCATCCGCTCTTCGCGGGTCTCATCTCGGCGGCACTTGAACACAAAGGTATTGATCAGGGAAGGAGTGACATATAATGAAGACTCTTTATGAACCGCAGTTCGAACACGATAATTGCGGTGTCGGATCCATAATAAACATACACGGAAAAGCAAGCCATGACATAGTAAGCGATGCGCTCTCGATAGTCGAGAACCTCGAGCACCGTGCCGGAAAAGATGCCGAAGGCGAGACCGGTGACGGTGTCGGAATGATGACCCAGATACCGCATAAGTTCATGGCTAAGGCATGCCTTGCGGAGGGAATAAAGCTCGGCGAAGCAAGATCATACGGCGTCGGAATGATTTTCTTCCCACAGGAAGAACTTGCAAGGATGCAGTCAATGAAGATGTTCGAGATCATCACCGGCAAGGAGGGACTTGAATTCCTCGGCTGGAGGCGTGTTCCCGTAAATGAGAAAGTCCTCGGACAGAGGGCTCTGTCGACATGTCCGGCGATATATCAGGGATTTGTCAAGCGCCCGAAAGATATGACCGAGGATCTTGATTTTGACAGAAAACTGTACGTCGTAAGGCGTGTGTTCGAACACTCAGCCGATGACACATATGTTGCATCGCTCTCATGCAGAACGATAGTCTATAAAGGAATGTTCCTTGTGGGACAGCTCCGCACGTTCTTTGAAGATCTTAATGACAAGGACTTCGAGTCGGCCATAGCAATGGTGCATTCGCGATTTTCCACGAATACGAATCCGAGCTGGCTTCGTGCACACCCCAACAGGTTCATAGTGCATAACGGAGAGATCAACACGATCCGCGGTAACGTCGACAAGATGGTCGCACGTGAGGAGACGATAAGGACGAGCTGCTTCACCGATGAGGAGCTCGGAAAAGTGTTGCCCGTAATATCGGGTGAGGGATCCGATTCGGCCATGCTCGACAATGCTCTCGAGTTCATGATCATGGGTGGTATGGAGCCCGCGCTCGCAGCGATGATACTCGTTCCCGAACCTTGGGAGAACAACGATACGCTTTCGGTCGAGGAGAGAGATTTCTATCAGTATTATGCGACGATGATGGAGCCGTGGGACGGCCCCGCATCGATAATGCTTTCGGACGGTGACTCAATGGCGGCGATCCTTGACAGGAACGGTCTGCGTCCTTCGAGATATTACATTTGCAATGACGGACGTCTGATACTTTCATCCGAGGTCGGAGTTCTTCCTATGGATGAGTCGAAGATCACGGAGAAGGGATGCCTGTATCCGGGTAAGATGATACTTGCAGATACGAAGACCGGTAAGATATACACCGACCGCGAGATCAAAGACAGATACGCAATGCGCGAGCCTTACGGCGAATGGCTCGATTCGAATCTTATCAGATTGGCGGAACTGAAGATCCCCAACGAGGCTGTTCCTTCGATCGAGGGAAAAGATCTTGAAAGACTTCAGCGTTCATACGGATACACATACGAGGAGTGCCGTGAGCGCATATATACGATGGCGCTTTCCGGAAGCGAGCAGATCGGATCGATGGGTGTAGACACACCCCTTGCGGTCCTGTCCAAGCAGTACAGACCGCTGTTCGATTACTTCAAGCAGCTGTTCGCGCAGGTAACGAACCCGCCCATCGATGCGGTAAGAGAGAAGATCGTAACCGCAACATGCGTATATGCCGGCAAGAACGGAGATCTTTTGTCGGATAAACCGTCTAACTGCAATGTGCTTAAGATCAACAATCCGATACTTTCGGATCTCGATCTTATGAAGATAGAGCATCTGTCCGGACACGGCATCAGCGTTGCAAAGGTATCGACTCTCTACTATAAAGGAACTCCTCTCGACAAAGCGCTTTCAAACCTCTTCGTAGAGGTCGACAGGGCATATAAGAACGGAGCTTGCATTCTTATCCTTTCAGACAGAGGCGTTGACGAAAATCACGTCGCCATACCTTCGCTTCTGTGCGTTTCGGCCGTTCATAACTATCTTGTTTCGACAAAGAAATGTATGGCGATGTCACTGATACTTGAAGTCGGTGAGCCGAGGGACGTTCATCATTTCGCAACGCTTCTCGGATTCGGTGCTTGTGCGGTCAATCCGTATGTGGCACATGCTACGATCAGAGAACTTATCGATGACGGTATACTCGTAAAAGATTACTACGCGGCCGTATCGGATTACGACAAGGCGGTCTTAAACGGTATAGTCAAGATAGCATCCAAGATGGGCATATCGACGATACAGTCATATCAGGGCAGCAGGATATTCGAAGCGGTCGGTATCGCGCAGTCTGTCATCGACAGATATTTTGCGGGCACCGTATCAAGGATCGGCGGAATAGAGATAGAGGATATCGCGGAAGCTACAGACAGACAGCATTCGAGAGCATTTGATCCTCTCGGACTTGACGTTGATCTGAGCCTCGATTCTGTAGGATTTCATAAGGCAAGGAGCGGAGGCGAGACACACCGCTACAATCCTCAGACGATCCATATGCTCCAGAGTGCTACACGTGAGGACGATTACGATAAGTTCAAAAAGTATACGGAGATGGTCGATAAGGAGTCTACCGGATACATAAGGAGCATACTCGATTTCGATTATCCCGCCAAAGGTATTGATATATCCGAAGTGGAGAGCGAAGACAATATCGTACGCAGGTTCAAGACGGGTGCTATGTCATACGGCTCCATCTCAGAGGAAGCACATACGGCTCTTGCGGTCGCAATGAACCGTTTGCACGGAAAATCAAACAGCGGAGAAGGCGGCGAGAGCGACGAGCGTCTTGAGAGCGCGGGTACGGATCATGACCAAAGCTCCGCGATCAAGCAGGTCGCATCGGGACGATTCGGTGTTACGAGCCGCTACCTTATGAGTGCTCAGGAGATACAGATCAAGATGGCCCAGGGCGCAAAACCCGGTGAGGGCGGACATCTTCCGGGCAAGAAGGTATATCCGTGGATCGCCAAGACAAGGCATTCGACACCCGGTGTCAGCCTTATATCGCCTCCTCCTCATCACGATATTTATTCGATAGAGGATCTGGCTCAGCTCATATACGATCTTAAATGTGCGAACAGCAAAGCACGCATATCGGTCAAGCTCGTATCCGAAGCGGGTGTCGGAACGATAGCAGCGGGCGTTGCAAAAGCAGGTGCGGGTGTTGTACTTATCTCCGGATATGACGGGGGTACAGGTGCAGCTCCGATAAGCTCAATACATAATGCGGGACTTCCGTGGGAGATGGGTCTTGCGGAGACGCATCAGACTCTTCTTCAGAACGGCCTTCGTGACAGCGTTGTCGTTGAGACAGACGGTAAGCTCATGAGCGGAAGAGATGTTGCGATAGCGGCAATACTCGGCGCGGAAGAGTTCGGATTTGCGACGGCTCCGCTTGTTACACTCGGATGCGTAATGATGCGTGTATGTAATCTTGATACATGTCCGATGGGCATAGCTACACAGAATCCCGAACTTCGCAAGAACTTTGCAGGTAAGCCCGAATATGTCGAACGCTTTATGATCTTTATCGCAAGACAGCTTCGCGAGTACATGGCAAAGCTCGGAGTAAGGACGGTTGACGAACTTGTCGGAAGGTACGATCTTATCAAAGTAAAAGAAGGCCTCGGAGGCTCAGCGGCGAAGCTTGATCTGTCAAGAATGCTTGGTGAAAGCAGTCCGATAAGTGCACCGTACGATAAGAAGAAAGCATATGATTTTAAGCTCGAAGAGCGCAGAGATTCCAAGATAATATCAGGCAGGAAAGGAATCAAAAAGTCGATAGAAGCAGGTGCGACCGTGGATGTTGAATGCGATGTCGAGAACACAGACCGCGCATTCGGTACCATGATCGGCTCCTATATAACGGAGTTCCATCATAACGGTCTTCGTGACGATGCGGTCCGTATCATATGTAAAGGTGCGGGCGGACAGAGCTTCGGAGCGTTCATGCCCAAAGGCGAGACAGTGATGCTTACGGGGGACGCCAACGATTACTTCGGCAAGGGACTGTCGGGCGGAAAACTTGTGATCAAGGCACCCGAAGATGCCGGATATGATGCCGAGAATAACATGATAATCGGTAACGTGGCTCTCTACGGAGCAACAAGCGGTGAAGCCTATATCGCGGGCATGGCCGGAGAGCGCTACTGTGTACGTAATTCAGGTGCAAAGAGCGTTGTGGAAGGCGTGGGCGAACACGGCTGCGAATACATGACGGGCGGAGTTGCGGTGATCCTCGGAACGGTCGGCAAGAACTTTGCGGCCGGAATGAGCGGAGGTATCGCATATGTGCTCGATGAGCATAACACCCTGTACAGAAACCTCAACAAAGAACTTGTACTCATGGAAAACGTCGAGGAAGAGGGAGATATCGAAGAGATCAGAAATATGCTGGAAAAGCACCTCAAATATACCGGATCGCAGAAGGCCCGGGTGATACTTGACGGTTTTGACGGATACATCGGGAAGTTCAAAAAGATCATACCCGAGGAGTACAAACGCGTTATTTCGGAGGGGGTGTGAACAATGGGAAAATCAACCGGATTTTTAGAATATGACAGGCGCGATATGGAAGCGATCGCGCCCAAGGACAGGATCAAAAACTTTGACGAATTTCATACGTCGCTTCCGCTTGAAGCAAGAAAGCAGCAGGCGGCAAGATGTATGGCATGCGGAGTGCCTTTTTGCCAGGCGGGAGTGATGATCGCCGGGATGGCATCGGGATGTCCGCTTCACAATCTTGTGCCCGAGACGAACGAACTTGTTTATCAGGGTAACTTCGAGCAGGCATACAGGAGACTCATGAAGACTCACAGTTTCCCGGAGTTCACGGGAAGAGTATGTCCGGCACTTTGTGAGAAGGCCTGCACATGCGGGTGCATAGCCGAAGCCGTTACGACAAAGGATAATGAGAAAGATATTATTGAATACGCATACGAGCACGGACTAGTTGACGAGGGCGAGCCTTCGGTCAGAACCGGCAAGACGGTCGCTGTAATCGGAAGCGGACCTTCCGGACTGGCATGTGCACAACTTCTTAACAGAAGAGGCCACAAGGTCACCGTTTACGAGCGTTTCGACAGACCGGGCGGACTGCTTCGTTACGGCATTCCGAACATGAAGCTTGACAAGAGGATAGTCGACAGACGTATCGAAGTCATGGAAAGATCGGGCATCGAGTTCAAATGTAACGTCAATGTCGGCGTCGATATAACCGCAGATGAACTGCGAAAATCATACGACAGGGTGGTTCTTTGCTGTGGAGCTTCACATCCGCGAGACATTTCCGCACCCGGAAGGGATCTTCGCGGGATCATGTTTGCGGTACCGTTCCTCCGTGAGGTAAGCAAACGCGTTATGGACGAGGATTACGATTACGGCAAGGTAATCGGTGCGACAGACTTCTCATTCGGAAGTATGAAGGATAAAAAGGTCGTTGTTATCGGAGGCGGTGATACGGGTAACGACTGTGTCGGAACAAGTATAAGGCTCGGTGCATCAAGCGTTATACAGATAGAGATGATGCCTCCCGCACCCGATGAGAGACTTGAATCTAACCCGTGGCCCGAATGGCCAAAGGTCAACAAAACCGATTACGGTCAGGAGGAAGCAATATTCTGCTTCGGAAACGATCCGAGGATATACTCGACAACGGTAACCGAGTTTATGAGCGACAACGGACAGGATCTGTCATCGATCAGGACGGTAAAGCTTGAGAGAAAAGTTGCCAAAGACGGTAAGGTTACATTCGAGCACGTGAAGGGAAGCGAAGAAGTGATCTCGGCGGATTACGTACTTATCGCTGCAGGTTTCCTCGGAAGTGAGGAGTATGTTACTTCCGCATTCGGAGTGGATGTTAATCAGCGCGGTAACGTTGCCACGGCCGAAGGAGAATACAAAACGAACAACGAACTTATCTTTACGGCCGGTGATATGCACCGCGGACAATCGCTTGTCGTATGGGCGATCGCCGAGGGAAGAGCAGCCGCAGCCGCCGTGGATGAGTCGCTGATGGGGTATACGAACCTGAATTCTTGACAAAAACGGTTTCATAGTGTTAAATGTACTAGTGCTTTAAACCGAAGGAGACTCGCGCGTTTGAGTTCTCCTTCGGAGAAGGAGCGCTCGTCGTGTAGTAAGGAATCTCCCCACTACGTGGGTCCCCCCTTACAACATTTGCAGAAATGGCGGAATTGGCAGACGCGCACGGTTCAGGTCCGTGTGAGGTAACACTCATGAGGGTTCAAGTCCCTTTTTCTGCACTATCTATTTGTACGTATTTAACAACAGCCGTCAATGTGGCGGAAATGCTGATAAATACGTACTTTTTTTATCCCTCACGTTGTTCGTCAACGTTCGAACATATGTCTCAAAAATCGTCATTTTCGGGGTCAACTGTGGTCAAAAGGCCGCCGTGACAGACTTTTT
>JAEEJD010000063.1 GCA_016281675.1 Lachnospiraceae bacterium | reverse complement strand
GCGCTCGGCGGATATACGCTGACCGATAAGCTGACACCGAGACAGTTTTCCGAACTTATCGATCTTGATTACGAAGTTGCTGAGCTTGTATATACCGCGTATGCGATCGATGACAAGGATTACGCGAAGGCGGTTAACGGCCTTTCCGATTACAAGGTTCCCCTGATCGATATGTTCATGTTCGTTCACAAGGAAGTCGAAGAGGGCTATGTAACGCTTGACGACGAGACGAGGAAAACACTCGACGACGCATATAAGCTTATGAACTTTGCCAAGACGCAGCTGCAGGGCGAGAACTACGTGCGTATGATGGTATACCTCGACATGCCCGAAGATGAGCAGGATAAGATATACAGCTTCATAGACGAGATGCACACGATCGCCTACAAGTATTATGACGAGTGCCTTGTCTGCGGCGAGAGCGTCAGTGAATACGATCTGAAAAAATCATTCGGCAGGGATAATCTTGTCGTTAACATAGTCTCCATTCTGGCCGTACTCGTTGTTCTGCTTTTCACGTTCAAGTCCGCCGGAATGCCGGTTCTCTTGATCGCGGTCATTCAGGGAAGTATATGGATCAACTTCTCGGTTCCGACCGTTATGCATGATGATATTTTCTTCATGAGTTATTTGATAGTTTCGTCCATTCAGATGGGAGCGAATATCGACTATGCGATCGTTATCGCGAGCCGTTATACCGAACTTCGTCAGACGATGGGACGAAGAGATGCGATCATCGATACGATGAACCTGTCGTTCCCGACTATCGTTACGAGCGGACCCATGCTCGCTCTTGCGGGGATCACAATAGGAAGACTTACGTCGGATGCGGCTATCTACAACATCGGACAGTGTATCGGCCGCGGTACGATAATATCGATCTTTATAACTTTATTCGTACTGCCGCAGATCCTTCTTGTCGGTGATACGATCATCAGTAAGACCGCATTCGTTATGAACATGCCGCTCAGGAACATGAACGCCACGGGACTTATCCGTGTTGATGGTGCGATAAGCGGTCGCATAAACGGTAACGTGACCGGTAGGATCTCCGCGATCATCCGCGGTGATGTTTCGGCGTTCATAGATTCGGGTAATCTCCAGGTGCTGAGCGATGATAAGGATGCGCCGATACCGCCGGAAGTCGAGAACAACATGCAAAGTGAGGAAATTGCTGTTTCCGAAACCGGGAAAGAGATTGCAGATTCCGATACGGCACCTTCAGAAGATGATACGGGGAAGGAGGGAGAAAACGATGAAGAAAAAGCATAAGATACTCCCTGCCCTCATATGCCTTCTTGCGCTTGTGCTTGCGGATCCTTATGTCGCATATGCGGAAAAGGATGAGCCCGAGACCGCTTCAAAGACGATAAAGATCACGACGAAGAGCGGTAAAGATGACGGCAATAATGCCGACGAGGAAGATCTCGGTCCGGGCGAGAGATCCAAGGTGGACGAAGAAAATCACATAGAAAAAGAAGACGGCAACTCCGAGAAGACAGGCAACTATCTCATTGAACGGATGGATGTTACCGAGATGACGGAAGTTCGTATCGGCAGTTACGAGGACTGGGTAGACTTTGCCAAAAAGTGTACGCTCGATACGTGGTCTGTCGACAAATATGTAGTGCTCACCGATAACATCGATTTCAATATGAAGGAGTTCGTTCCCGTTCCTTATTTTGCCGGAGTTCTCGATGGTAACAAAAAGACAGTGAACAAAGTCGCTTTTACAGGTGAGGACAATTATGTCGGACTGTTCTCAAAGACGGCACCGACGGCGGTCATAAGGAATCTAAACGTTATCGGTGTCATGAAGCCTACGGGTAAGCCGTTTAACATCGGCGGAATTGTCGGTGACAACTCCGGTATGATCGCAAACTGCAAATTCGAGGGATACGTTGAAGGTTATGATTACATCGGAGGTATTGCGGGATACAACGGATCGACCGGTATAATCTCGGCATGCTTTGCCACGGGTAAGATCACGGGTCTTCATCATGTCGGCGGTATGTGCGGAACCAACGTAGGCCTTGTTACGGGATGCAGTTCCAAGGCTGATATCAATACGGTTACGAAGGAAGTCGAGACGGGTATCAAGGATATCAAAGTCGAGGAGTTGTTCACTTCGCTTATCAACGAAGGAAAACAGAACGATCAGAAGATGTCGATCAGATCGTCGAACAATCCCGTTGATATTGGTGGTATCGTCGGCCACAACACCGGAGAGATCAGTTCATGCGTGAATGAATCGACGGTCGGATACGAGCATGTCGGATACAATGTCGGAGGTATTGCGGGGCGGCAGTCCGGTTATGTACACGATTGTGATAATAAAGGAAAGCTTCAGGGACGTAAGGATGTCGGCGGTATAGTCGGTCAGGCTGAACCTTACATCAGACTGGATCTTGATTCGGATGTTATCGCGCAGATCAGTAAAGCGATAAGCACTCTCCACGACTCCGTCGAAAAGACGATCAATGATACCGACAGTTCCTCGGGCACCGTATCCGCAAGACTGAACGTTATTAAGAACTTTGCCGATAACGCACTTTCGGATACGGGTTATCTTGCCAATTCGACGCAGGATTACGTGAACGGTGTAGTCGGTGCGACAAATGAGATAGTCGGAAGGATAGAGTATGTCGTTTCCGAGACGAGCAGCGATGAAGGTCCGATGAAGGATGTCGAGGATGCGGGAAGGCATCTTCGCGAGACCGCAGAAAATCTCGAGGAGGTCGTTGGAGATCTTGATATAGACAATTATATGGAGGACGGCGAAAGAGAGGCATACGACGCTGCCAAGAAGAATCTTGCGAAAGCAACGGATGAGTTCGCGGGATATTCCGATATGGATTATTATGAGCAGCTTACAAACAACGGGACTGAATTAAATCCTGCCGGGCCCCTTCCGAATCGTCCCACGCGCGAGCAGATAATTCAGGCGGAAAAGGATGCGATCGATATCGATGGTAAAACAGAGGCTGATCTTGCGGAATACCAGGATAAAGCGATCACTTTTGCCAATACCGTATATAAAAACAAACACGCTAATCGCAGTTATGCCGAAGATATGGAATCCTATTCCGGAACGATAGCAAGGTCTGTCATCGATCATTCCGATGAAATGATCGACGATGTAGAAGAGGACAGTCAGGAAGCTCTCAAGGAAGCCAAGAAGATGGCCGGAGACTTAAGGGACGCCGGAAAAGGTATGAGAAGCATCCTTAAGAGCGCCGTCGAAAAGGGGGCTGTAAGGTTCCCGCAGCTTTCCGAAGAATACAGGATGCACACGAACAGCCTTGTTGCGAACATACAGGGCATGAGTGATAATCTCGGATTTCTTAACAACGAGATGAGAGGATCGACCGAGACCGTCTGCAACGATCTTGAAGGTGTGAACGATGATTTTTCATCCCTTCTTCTTCTCATGACGGATGCCATGGACGGCGCGCTCGACATGGACTATTCGGAAGTGTTTGAGGACGAGAGTGATGTTGTCTGCGAGGAAAGCGTGGATGCAACGATCACAAAGTGCGATAACACCGGAAACATCTACGGTGATATCGATACGGGCGGTATAGCTGGAACGATGGCCCAGGAGTATGATTTTGACCTTGAAGGTGATATTACCGGGGTCAAAAATGCCGCCAAGAAGTCAACGTACAGGACCAAATGCGTTTTAAGAGACAATGTCAACCGCGGCTTTGTTAAGGGTAAGAAGAGCTATGTCGGCGGAGTGTGCGGACTTCATGAGATAGGAACGATTCTTCGCTGTGACGACTATGCGAAGGTAGCTTCCGAGTCGGGAGATTACATCGGAGGAATAGCGGGAAGATCATATTCGACGATCAACGGATGCCACGAAAAGGGTGTTCTTTCGGGCGGATCGTATATCGGAGGTATAGCAGGTGCGGCGGAGGATATTCTTGACTCCGTGGCCATGCCGACGATCGTAAAAGGAACAAACTTTAAAGGAGCTGTTGCGGGTTCCGCGGATGAAGGCGGTAAGATAGCAGGAAATGTATTCGTGAGTGACAGCCTTGCGGGAATAGATCGTATCAGCCGCGAGGGAGGGGCTTATCCCGTTTCGTACGGCGAGCTTCTGGCGATGGACGGTATTCCGTCGGATTACACGCGTATCAAGGTCGATTTTATCGTCGATGAAAAGATCGTGGCTTCGCTGTCAAAGAGAGCGGGCGAAGTGATCGCACCTTCCGAGACGCCGATGGAGACCGAGGTTGCCGAAAAAGAAGAGAAGAACAATAAGAAGAAACCGAAAGATACGGACAAGATAATACTTGCGCAGGACGAGTACATAGACTGGGACTGCGACGAGGAGATCGCGGTATATGAGGACACGGAGATAAACGGCGAAGTCAAGAGATTCACGACAACGCTTGCAAGCGAAGAGGTTCGCGAGAACAAACAGTCGGTATTCCTTGTCGACGGTAATTTCATTGACGGCGACAGAATGACCGTGGATGCATATGTTTCGAACGAGAAGCTGACGGTACAATATGTTCTGAAGATACCGGATGACGGAAAGGAATCGCATCTTATCAGATATCTGTCCGCCGAAGATTCCGGCGATGAGAGCATATTTATCAAAAACGGCAACGAATATGTCCCGGTCGAGACCACAGCCTACGGGGATTACGTTACGTTTGAAGCGCCGGGTAATACGGTCGAACTTAAGATATCAGGGTCCGGCTCCGGTGAATTGAAAGATAAAATTCTTGGGTACGCGAAGATCGTCGGGGCGATCGTCCTCGTTCTTATAATGATCAGAGTGATCGTATGGCGGATCAAAGCTCACAGGCGTAAGAAGAGCAAAAAATGAGAAATCCGCTCAGTCGACGTTGTATCTCGTCTTCTTCTCGGCACTGAGTTCTGCGCCCGGGAATTGTTTTCGCGCTTCATCCATCAGCTTTTTGTAATCTTTATAATACGTTCTTCTGACGTTTGTCCGGTCGATGCTGACCAGGATGGAATCATTGCTCTTCAGGTAAAAAAGCCCGTCTTCCGCGTATGCCACGCGTCCGTACCCCGTGGTCTCAAACAGGAAAACGCTTGTCCCGGTGCATACCGCCATCAGTTTGCTCTCGTCATCGCAGACGATATGACTGATGCTGCCGTCACTTTCAACCGTTGTTATATATGCTTTGGAGTCGACATCATAGACTCTGATACGGTAATCATCGCCCTGTACGACTATGTGCTTTCCGTCGTCCGTAAAGGATATATAGGAGCGGAGGTATGACTCGAGCGGAGCCTCCGAGACTGTCTCGAAAGAATCCGTATCAACGAGGCGCATCATCCCGTCGGCGCAGCAGACTGCAAGATACTTACCGTCCGGACTCAGTGCCATAAAGTCCTTGTAATATCCCGCAGCGACTGTCCTGATCTTCTCATCCTTGAATTCGTGGCGGCCCTGATCGCCGGTATCGATCGCGTAGAGTGTGCCGTTGTCGTTTCCGACATAAACCCTGCTTCCGTCATCAGAAAGAAGGAGGCTGCCGATAGTGTCATCTGATTTATATTCGCAGATGACTTCTTTCTTTTCGGGATCAAATACCATGAGAGACCGGGGCGTAAAGAAAACAAATCCGGTGCCGGGACGGTTTACATAATATTCCGTCGAGAACTCGGAAAATCCGTGATCCGAAGGTACGATCAGATCTTTTTTGCCGGTAGCGGTATCGACTGTCGTTATTCCGTTTGAGTCCCACAGAAATGCTTTTTTGTCTGCGAGCTTCATTCCTTTGACAAACGCTTCGCCTTCATATCTGCAGGCTTCGGTCCCGTCAGCGTTCATGAAGATATATGTCTGGTAATCCGAGTCGGGCCTTACCGCGAAAACCGTGCCGTCGGGCGATACGGCTTCGGGTATGATTTTCTCTTTAAAGGTTGTGTAGTCTTCGATATCCGGTGCTTCGTGCCATGACACCACGTGGACCTCGGCGGAAAAAGAGGAGACATAGGCCAGCTGGTCCTTCAGCACAACCCACGTCTTGATGGATTCTTCGGTCACGAAAGTGTGCTCCGAATAGATCCGACCTTCGGTAAAATCAATAACGTCAAAATTCCCCTGCCGGTAGCCGACTCTGCCGTAAGGGCCGTCGACCGTGACCGCAAGCGCAGTCGCATCTCCGGGAAGCGTGAGCGATGAGACAGTACTTCCGTCACGTTCATCGAGAGTAAATGCTTCCGCCTCCACGGTGATTATGATCTCCGGATGCTCGCCGTCATCTGCCTTGTAATCGTGGGACTTGACGATCGTATTGAATGTCATGGTGCTCTTTATATTCGCAGGTACGTCCTTTGACCACAGGCGCGTCCCGTCACGCGAAAACAAGTCCGCCACAACATGTGAGATGTCATCTCCGGGATTGATCGAATTGCAGCTTACGACCGCGATGTTGCCGTCGGATGTCACGCAGTGGTTCAGGTAGTAACCTTCGGACAGTCGGATATCCTTAAGTTCTCCTTTTTTAATGTCATAAACGGAGATGCGGCCGGCATCCATTTCCTCATCATAGTGAGATGCCACGTAAAGTCCGAGTTCCGCACTGTATCCGCCTTCACCGGTAAAGGAATATCCCGAGGGGCTCTCGTGCGTTTCAAGCTCTTTTCCATCGGAAGCGTCAAGAACGAGAAAAGAATTTTTCAGGACCAGGACGAGCTTTCCGGTGTCGGCGCACAGATCGCATTTTTTGATAATGTCTTCAAAATCTTTTTTGTATATCACGCCGCCTTTGTAATCATACTTGATCAGCTCATGATCCGTGGCGGTGTATATGCCGGTGTCATCGGCATCGGCGCTGTTGACGTTTTCGAAATAGTTGGATTCGTTGAGCGCTGGATCGATGCTCGCAAGAAGCGACCAGTCCGCAACATTCCACACGTAGACACGGCTTCCGTTATCGGTGGTGACGATTTTCTGCCGATCCTCAGTTGCCTCGATATCCTTGATGGCGAGTTTATGTTGAAGGATCCTGTCGTATGTCATCCCGCGTCCGCAGTCATAGGCATAAACAGCGCGGCTGAGCGCATATTCAGCATCCGGAACGTATGGCCTGTCGTTGCCTTCGGAAGGAAGTCCTTCCATTGCAACGAGGATCGCATCCTCCCTGTTTCCGGACCAAAGAAGTGTCATCGCTTCCTGCGCGAAAAATCGCGACTGGTTTTCCTGCTTTCCTTCGTACTGGATCGAGATCTCCTCGGCAAGCCTGGTTTTCTCATCCGCAAGTGCGGCCTTTTCATCGGCAAGTGCTTTCATCTGCGCCGCAACGTTTGCGTTGTAAATACCGAAAGCGGCTCCTGCTGCTGCAAGAACAGCGGCTGCAGTCGACACGATGGCGATAGTTCTTTTGATGATGCGCTCTCTGTGGCGCTGTTTCAGATCATCATACGTGCATCCGATGACAGGAGCGGCAAGACGCAGTATCTCGGTCTTGAATTTTTTATTGCGCTCTTTTCTGTCTTTGCCGCGTACATCGGCAGCAAGAGGTTCCACGGGATTTCCTTTGTCATCGGTCAAAAGCTGCGGCGGAAAACTTTCATCCGGCTCGCCTTCGATCAGAACAGCCAGGATATGATTTCTGTCATGAAGCTGAATGAAACTGTCGATCTCCTTGCAGACCCAGTAGGATTCAGGAGTTCTGGGAGAGCATATGACTATCAGGTATTCGGATTCCTTCAGCGCTCCCGAAATGTTGTCATCCAGGTCGCTTCCGATCGGCAGCTCCTCCTGATCCCTGAAGACGCGTCCCATTTTCTTCTTGCCGGTCTTCTGGCGAACGGCAGTAGGGATCTTGTATGTCTCAAGACCTGAGTGCACCTTTTTTGCGATCTCCATATCAAGGTCACAATGCCTGTAACTGATGAATGCATCGTATCTCATAAAAGATTTTTATCCTTTCACGTAAGTCTTTTCTTATTTTCTTAAGCCCTTAGGGTAGTGATTTTTAACAACGCCTCCGGCGGCCTTGCCCCATCCGAGCGGGAAAGCGTCGACACATACGAGGCACCAGCCTTTCATATCCCGGTCACAGTTTATCGTCATACCGGAAAGGTATTGACGGACCTCGTTTGAATCCGCAGCCAGGTTTACATAACTATTAACATCGCCGACGGTCAGCACATGAGAGAGTGCATGATCCGGCTCGAATCTGTTCTTCTTAAATGTACCGAGCTTTATCCCGACACGGTATACTTTCAGACCTTTTATATCCGGCATGAACTCGGGCGCAAGATACAGGCTGTCTCCGAACTCGAGCAGGCGGTCTGTGTTATCCGAAAGCATTTTGTAGAAATCCCCGTTTTTGTTCAGCGTTTCGTCAAGGAAATTTCTGAAATAGAACGGGTCCTGTCCGATATCTTTGCGGCCACCCGCACTCAAGTTACATGAAAATCCGGAACCGTTCCCGTTTCTTATACCCGTTGACATTCCCATAGACACGGCAAAATGTCCCTCGCCGCGGAACGTATGCGGGTACAGGCGGTGAGGCTTATCGCATATCTCATATTCGGGATGGCGGGTAAGGAAACGCTCGACGCTTCCTTCGTCTTCCTCGGGCGAGAATGTGCATGTGCTGTAGACGATTTTCCCTCCGGGGGCGAGCATCATGGCGGCACAGTCAAGTATCATATCCTGACGATCCGCGCACATTGCAACGTTTTCCGGACTCCATTCGGATACGGCTTCGGGATTCTTGCGGAACATCCCCTCGCCGGAGCAGGGGGCATCAACAAGTATCCTGTCAAAGAATAAAGGAAATCTTTCGGCAAGGTCTTTGGGATCCGCGCTGACGACAAGTGCGTTACGAACTCCCATGCGCTCGATGTTCTCGGAAAGTACGGATGCCCTGGAGGGCACATACTCGTTTGCGACAAGAAGTCCGCGTCCGTTCATAAGGTCCGCGATCTGCGTCGTCTTGCCTCCCGGTGCCGCACACAGGTCGAGTACGCGCATACCGCGATCATCGACATCCAGAAGCGTTACGGGGAGCATCGCGGAAGCTTCCTGAATATAGAAAGCGCCCGCGTCGTGATACGGGCTCTTCCCCGGGCCGTCCTCATCGTAATAGTACGCACCCGGCCATATATCAACACTTTCGGGCGTTCCGCGTTCCGCGAAAATCCCACCCATACGTGCATAGTCGACCGCCGGGATCAGCCGTCTGTTGATCCGAAGACTCTTTACGGCGGGCTCATCATAGCCTGCAATAAAAGCTTCGTAATCGGCCCCCAACATGTCTTTCATTCTGCTTTCGAATTCTTCGGGAAGTTTCATATCGGAAATTATAACATTTGCATATTTTTTGTGGAACAATTTTGTCTGTTTATCCTCAAAAAATACGGTTTACACTGTCGGGCTATTGTGTTATTATCTACCAAGAACTTGTGTGATTACGTGATTTTTGCCCGCGAAAAGCACAAGATATAGTATACGGTTGTTTAAGGAGGATGTTATGAAACTGATCTATCAGGTAGAAGACAAGGTCAAACCCGGACCGCTTCTCGTATTTGCGCTCCAGCAGCTGCTGGCTATCATGACGGCGACGCTCGTTGTTCCGATCATCATCGGCAATGACATGAGCCCTGCCGCTGCACTTTTCGGTGCAGGTTTCGGTACACTTATCTATGTTCTGTTCACACAGAAGAAGAGCCCCGTTTTCCTCGGCTCGTCATTCGCTTTCATCGGAAGCATGAGCGCGGCATTTGCCGGTGCGGCTTCGGTGGCTGTCGGATATCTCGGCATCATCATCGGTGCGATCTTTGCAGGACTTGTATATGTAGTTATCGCGATAATCGTTAATGCGGTCGGCGTTGATTGGATCAACAAACTGATGCCCGCGGTCGTTATCGGACCTACGGTTGCGATCATCGGTCTGTCTCTTGCCGGAAATGCAGTCGGCGATATCACGACAGGCGGTGTAAAGGTTGACGGAGTTGCAGTCGCAAGCCCTCTTGCAGCGCTTCTCGGCGGTCTTGTTACACTTTGCGTTACGATGGTTTGCAGCGCATACGGCAAGAAGAGCGGAAGACTCATTCCTTTCATCTACGGTATTCTTGCGGGATATGCTTTCTGCCTGGTTATGACTCTTATCGGTAATGCGGCAGGGATCGATTCAATCAAGCTCTTAAGCTTTGATTCATTCTCGGCTCTTACCGCAAACGGCGTCGGACTCTCAACATTCTTTGCTGTTCCGTCATTCACGTTCATCACGGCTCTCGGGGGATTTGGCGAGATAAGCGGAACTTACATCGGAACGATATTTGCAGCTTATGTGCCCGTTGCATTCGTTGTGTTTGCTGAGCACATCGCAGATCACAAGAACATCTCCTCCATTATAGAAAGAGATCTTCTGAAGGAGCCCGGCCTCCACAGAACACTTCTCGGAGACGGGATCGGATCCATGGTCGGAGCGTTCTTCGGCGGATGTCCCAACACAACGTACGGCGAGTCGATCGGCTGTGTGGCTATAACCAAGAACGCATCGGTTTACACGATCATTGCCGCAGCATTCGGTGCGATCATCATTTCGTTCATCTCACCGTTCATCGCATTCGTTAATTCGATCCCTTCATGTGTAATGGGTGGTGTATGTATGGCACTTTACGGATTCATCGCCGTATCGGGTCTCAAGATGGTCCAGAATGTTGACCTTAACAAGAACAAGAACCTGTTCGTCGTATCGGTGATCCTTATCGCAGGTATCGGCGGACTGACACTTAACTTTGGCTCGGTTACGATCACGAGCGTTGCATGTGCCCTTATCCTTGGTATCCTTGCTAACATCCTTCTCAAGAACGCCCCTGAGAACGAAGAATAAACTCTTAAGGATATCGGATTGACTATCAAAACAGCCTCCGTGTGAACACGGGGGCTGTTACTGCATGTCGTGAGGTGGCTGCGAAGCAGACGGAGTCCTGACGACTATCTGAAGGCGACATCCACGAAGTGGATGTTGGTTCCTGAAATAACGGAGTCCTGACGACCGATTCTTATATAAATCCAATGTTGACAGTTAACATAACAATATGCTACCATAGGTTTGACTTTAGTGGTCAAACCTTATTTAATATTACGAAAACAGCGCATTTACGGTGCGGAGGGCGGTATGAATTCTAAATTTTTTGATGTCAAGAAAGATAAACAGGATGCGATCATAAACGCGGCGCTCAAGACTTTTGCCTTAAAAGGCTACAAAGATGCGAGTACGGACGTTATAGTCAAAGAAGCGGGTATCTCAAAGGGCCTGTTATTCCATTATTTTACAAGCAAACAGGGGCTGTATGATTTTATCTGCGATTACAGTACGAAGTACATGACACTCGAACTGACCCGAACGGTAAAGAAGAGTGAGAAGGACTGCTTCGAGCTGATGAGCCAGATCAGTCAGGGGCGCGTGAGAGTCATGAGAAACTATCCTTTCATGCACAGATTTCTTCGCAGCATCAGGCATGAGGACGATCCCGAGGCTCTTTCGGTCATCGGGCAGTGCGTTGCCGACATGGAGCGTACATATAAGAAGATATACGATCAGATCGACGGCAAGAAGCTCGTTCAGCCTTCGCAGCTTTCGAGGATAACAGACATCATCGACTGGGTATGCGACGGATTTCTTGATGAGTATTTCCGCGGCGAAGATCCCGATCCGGATAAGCTTTATGAGGAGTACTCCGAGTATCTGACTCTTCTTCGCGATCACTTCTATGCAAGCGATTCCGACAATAAGGTCAGCCTTGCGAGAGAGGAAGTCACCGAGAGAAACGAAACGGTCATGAAAGAGATGCGCCTTGACATGACATACGAGGAGAGGCTCCAGGCCGGCAGAAAGCCGCTCGTTGAGTCCGAAGAGGAGGAAGAGTCTGAAGAAGACGGCGCAGCGGAGGGCGATGCAAAACCGGCATCGGAAGAAGAGACCGAAACGGTCAGAGCCGAAGGTGAGCCCGAATCATTCGACGATATAATAAAGGAAGCCGAGAAGAACATTTCCACGCTCAAAGCCCTGTCCGACGGAGATAACTGATGAAGGAAAAACTCTATACGATACCGGTCAATGACGCGGTTGCGGCAAACGACGAATGCCCGATATGCAATGCAAGAAGGTCTCTGGAACAGGATGCGATCGACTACGCGATAGGCCCCGGGGCCTCGTATATGGAGAGCGACATCCGTGAGATGACCGACAAAACGGGCTTTTGCGCGCATCATTTTAAGATGATGTTCGACTACGGCAACTCGCTCGGCAATGCGCTCATACTCTCGAGCCACATAAGGAAAGCCGCCGCCGGCCTTAAGAAAGAGATGGCCGGCTACAGACCCGCCCGCTCCGGAATGTTCGCAAAGGGCGGCGAATCGAATGTATCCGAATACATAAACGATCTAGAAGGAAAATGTTTTGTCTGCGATTACTACCGTGATACATACAAGCGGTACATCGCGACATTTTTTTATTTATATGAGAATGATCCCGCCTTTGCGGCGAATATCAAACAGGGCAAGGGCTTCTGCCTTCCCCACATGAGAGAACTTCTAAATGAGGCTCCGGATCACCTGAAGAAGGAAACGCTCGAAGAATTCACGAAGACTCTGTTTGAACTTCAGGAGCGTAATCTTGACCGCATCCAGGAGGACATCGACTGGTTCGTGGAGAAGTTCAAATACGAGAACAAAGACAAAGACTGGAAAGAGTCCAAAGACGCGATCCCAAGATCAATCCAGAAGATCGTCGGAGGGTATCCCGCGGACGGTCCGTATAAGCAACAGTAACAGAATTAGAAACAGGGACGGTTCCTAATTCAAATTTTTATGATATAATCATCAAATGGTTGTCAGATGCGAAGGGGCATCGAGGGGGGATCCATGAAGGATGCGATCATGAATGATAAGACGGATGTAAGAG
>JAEEJD010000062.1 GCA_016281675.1 Lachnospiraceae bacterium | reverse complement strand
TCGCCTTCATCCTCATCGCTCTCCGTGATGTACGAATCCAGGATCCTCTGCAGATCGCCGCGTTTAACGGGTCTCGGTATGATATCGGAAACGTCTTCGGGAAGTTTTCCTTCGATCGCAGCCTTTTCCGACGGCTCCGCCAGATAAATGATCGGAACGTTTGCCAGTTCCCGGTACGATCTGATTATCTCAAGAACACGCCTTGTGGACATGACATCCAGGTAGCAGTCGATGAATATGATATCGGGTACAGTGGAATTAAGATAGAAAATCGCATTCTTGGGATTATCGAACAATGCGACCTCATAATCACGCTGGAGATAGATCTTCATCAGATCAAGTGTCGAAAAATCATCGTCCAGTATCACGATCGTATGCCTGTCAGAGACAGCCTTCTTCGGCTTGATATCGGGAGAGATCATATGGTCCGTCGAGAACATCGTTGAATCCGGAGCGCCGTACGGCGTGGCCGGCCCGGACGAAAACGACGGTGACTTTCCCGAATTACCGTCTATTAAGTTGGAAAGCTGTAAGAAAATATCGTCTTCCATAATCGGTTTCCTTATAAAATAGTATCATAATAGGTATAAAAAGTGAAATATAAAAATTTTTTCCAAAAACCTATTGACATACTAGGTGAAACGAGTTATCATTCACTCAATCCAACATTGAAGATGAGAAAGGAGAGAATATTATGAAAAAGTATAGCATTAAAAAAGTGTTGGTAAGCGCAGCAGCATTGATACTCAGTCTCGGAGCGCTTACAGGATGCACGGGCGTGCAGCCTGCCGCCGGTTCGGGAGAAGCGGAAGCATCAAAAGGAGATGCAGTCTACAGAACACTTGATGAGATCAAGGAAAGCGGCAAGATAAACATCGGTGTATTTTCCGATAAGAACCCGTTCGGTTATGTGGATGAGAACGGTGCATATCAGGGATACGATGTTTACTTTGCAGAGAGGATAGGTAAGGATCTCGGAGTCGAGATCAATTACGTATCAACGGAAGCGGCAAGCAGGGTTGAATATCTTGAGACAGGTAAAGTCGATATCATCCTTGCAAACTTCACCGTAACGGATGAGAGAGCGGAGAAGGTTGATTTTGCACTTCCTTATATGAATGTTGCACTCGGTGTTGTTTCACATGAGGACAACGTGATCGAGAGCCTCGATCAGGTAAAAGGTGACGATCAGATCATCGTTATCTCCGGCACTACAGCAGAGACATACCTTGAGAAGAACTATCCCGACATCAAGCTTCAGAAGTTTGACACATATGCAACAGCAAAGACATCATTTGAGAACGGTACGGGCGTTGCATGGGCGAACGATAACACAGAGGTTATCGCATACTCACTCGAGAATCCCGGTTATGTTGTAGGTATACCTTCACTCGGAAGCCAGGATACGATCGCTCCCGCTGTTTCAAAGGGTAACAGCACACTTCTCGATTGGCTTAACGAAGAGATCAAGACACTTGGCAAAGAGAACTTCTTCCATGCCGATTATGAAGCAACACTCATTGACACATACGGAAAAGACTACGAAGACACACTTGTTGTGGAAGGCGGCCAGGCGGCGGTAGAGGCGTCTGCTGAGAATACAGGCGATGCTTCGGCCCTTGACATCAAGCCCGGTAACGGCGAGACGATCAAGATCGCGGCTTCACCCGTTCCCCATGCGGAGATCCTTGCAAAGGCAGCCGAGATCCTCAAGGATTACGGATACAATCTCGACATCGTGGAATTCGAGGACTACGTTCAGCCCAACCTCGTAGTTGAATCCGGCGAGTTCGATGCAAACTACATGGAGCACATTCCTTATCTTAACAGCTTCAACGAAGAGCAGGGAACACACATCGTAGATGCGGGCGACATCCACTATGAGCCGTTCGGTATCTATCCCGGCAAGAAGAAGAGCCTTGACGAGATCGCTGACGGCGACAGCATCGCGGTTCCCAACGATACCACAAACGAGGCAAGAGCGCTTCTGCTCCTGCAGGATAACGGACTCTTAAAGCTCAAGGACGGCGCTGACCTTACGGCTACAGTAAACGATATCGCCGAGAATCCTCACAACATCAAGTTTGTAGAACTTGAGGCGGCTCAGGTCGCAAGAGTCGTAAACGAAGTCGAATATGTCGTACTTAACGGTAACTACGCACTTGAAGCCGGTTACTCGGTAGGAAAGGATTCGATCGCATACGAGAAGAGCGATTCCGTTGCAGCCAAGACATACGTTAACATCATCGGCGTATATCAGGGAAATGAGAATACGGACAAGATCAAAGCTCTCGTTTCGGTACTTCGTTCCGATGACATCAAGAAGTTCATCACCGACAAATACGACGGCGCCGTTATCTTCTTTGAAAAATAACAAAAATGTATTAAAATGTGCGGGAGGGCATTTCGCTCTCCCGCAATTTTTTTAAGTGAACATTTCAGACGGAGATACACGGAATGAGCATTATTGAGATCAAAAACCTTACGAAAAAGTTCGAAATGGAAGGCCACACGATCACGGCACTTGACGGTGTCAGCCTTTCGATCGAGAAAGGAGACGTCTTCGGCATCATAGGAATGAGCGGTGCCGGCAAGAGTACGCTGGTCAGATCCATCAACTATCTGGAAAAGCCTTCGGAAGGTGTTGTCCTGATCGACGGCGTCAATATGGAAGAACTGTCCGAGAAGGAGCTTCGCAAAAAGAGAAGCCAGATCGGCATGATCTTCCAGAACTTCAACCTCCTTGAACAGAAGAACGTCATAGACAATATCTGTTTCCCGCTGGAGATCGCCGGGAAAAAGAAGAAAGAGGCCAGAGAGCGGGCCAGGGAACTGCTTAAGCTCGTCAATCTTGAAGAGAAGGAAAAATCATATCCTTCGCAGCTTTCGGGAGGACAGAAGCAGAGAGTCGCTATAGCCCGTGCTCTTGCATCCAACCCTCAGATCCTTCTGTGCGACGAGGCAACGAGCGCCCTCGATCCGCAGACAACGGAGTCGATCCTGAGTCTTCTTCGCGAGATCAACGAAAAGTTTGGCATCACGATAGTGATCATCACTCATCAGATGTCGGTCGTTACGGATGTGTGCAAAAAGGTCGCCATAATCGACAGCGGACGCCTTGTAGAGTCGGGTGATGTCGAGCAGATATTCAAGGATCCCAGATCGGATGCCGCCAAGGAACTCATATCGGGCAGGGAGATCCGCTACACTCCGCTTTCGAGCCTTCATGCCGAGAGAAAGATCAGGATAGTGTTCCAGGAGAACTCGGCATACGAGCCTGTTATAGCGAACACGATCCTAAAGCTTCAGGTGCCGATGAACATTCTGCGTGCGGATACGAGAAATGTTAACGGCAAGGCGGTCGGAGAGATGATACTCGGACTTCCCGAAGGAGAGGATATACAGAACAGTATCATAGATCATTTCAAAGAGTCGGGATTAAGTGTTACGGAGGTGACTGAAGAATGAATTCACAGGTTATACAGATGCTCCTTGAGGGTATAAGGGATACACTCTATATGACATTCGGCTCCGTGATAATAGGCTACTGCCTGGGACTTCCGCTCGGAATCCTTCTCTTTGTGTCGAATGAAAAGGGACTTCGCCCCAATAAGGCTATATACCGCGTATGTGATTTTATCATCAATATCATAAGGTCCATACCGTTTCTGATCCTGCTGATCCTGCTCATCCCGTTTACAAGGATGATCGTGGGCCAAAGCTACGGATCAACCGCAACGATAGTGCCGCTCGTTATCTGCGCGGCTCCGTACATCGCAAGAGTTGTGGAGTCTTCGCTCAACGATGTTGACACGGGTGTCATCGAGGCAGCCAAATCAATGGGTGCGAGCAATATCCAGATCATTTTCAAGGTACTCCTTGTTGAGGCTAGGACATCGCTTTTGACCGGATTTACGATAACGACCGGCCTTCTTCTCGGATACTCCGCAATGAGCGGAACCGTAGGCGGCGGCGGACTCGGAGATATCGCGGTCAGATACGGTTATTACAGGTGGCAGACCGATATAATGATAATCACGGTTGTACTGCTGATCGTCATATTCCAGATCATCCAGAATGTCGGTACCGGAATATCGATGAAATTTGATAAGAGAAAAAGATAGGATCGTTCATGGATCTTGAAGTAATACGTTCATATATGCCCCTGTATACGGAGGCATTCATACTGACGATAAAGATCGGCTGGATAGGGATCGCCCTGTCGCTTGTGATCGGTGTACTTACGGCTTTTGCCATGCACTTTCGCGTGCCCGTTCTTTGCAAAGTGGCAAAAGTGTATGTTGAACTGTTCCGCAACACTCCGCTTCTCGTGCAGCTTTTCTTTATCTATTTCGCACTTCCGAAGATCGGGATATCGATGAGCGCACAGGTCTGCGGAGCTCTTGGGCTGGGGCTTCTCGGAGGAAGCTACATGGCCGAGGGCTTCAGAAGCGGGCTGGAGGCGATACCCGTCTCGCAGACGGAAAGCGCCATGGCGCTCGGAATGGTCAAAAGGCAGATGTTTACGTCCGTGATCTTTCCCGAAGCGCTGTCACTAAGCGTTCCCGCGATAGTTGCGAATGTGATTTTCCTGCTGAAAGAGACGAGCGTTTTCTCGGCTATCAGTCTGATGGACCTTATGTTTACGGCAAAGGATCTGATCGGGTTGTATTACGATACGACCGAGGCACTTTTTATGCTCGTCATATTCTATATTGTAATGCTGCTTCCGGTATCGATCATCGGAAGCTGGCTCGAAAAACGGGCAAGACTCGGGTCGTTTGGAGCGTAAGCCATGGGATTTGAAGTTCTGTTAAAAGGAAATAACATGATGCGGCTCCTTGAGGGACTCGGTGTCGCACTGAAGATAAGCCTGATATCCGTTGCGATCAGCATTGTGCTCGGAGTCGTGATCGGAGTGCTTGTCGCACTCAAAAATCGCGCTGTTACTGCAATTTTCAGGGTTTATCTTGAGATCGTCCGGATACTGCCACAGCTGGTACTTCTCTTCATAGTGTATTTCGGGACGACAAAGGCGCTCGGAATCAATATGTCCGCTGAAGCGGCGAGCTTAATAGTGTTCTCGTTCTGGGGCACGGCCGAGATGGCGGATCTTGTCCGCGGCGCACTTGCCGGAATCCCTGCCATACAATATGAAGGAAGCGCATCTCTCGGAATGACCACCGTCCAG
>JAEEJD010000061.1 GCA_016281675.1 Lachnospiraceae bacterium | reverse complement strand
GGTGAACTGTTCCAAAGCTATGCGGTCGGAAAGAGCCGCCGGAATATTGCGGCACTGATGGATATTCGTCCCGACAGTGCAAACCTTGTGGAAGAAGAGGACGGGAGAGAAGTACTTAAGAGCGTATCTCCCGATGAAGTCGCGGTAGGAAGCGTGATCTGTGTCATGCCGGGAGAGAAGATCCCTCTTGACGGTATTGTTATAAAAGGCGATACGTCGGTCGATACAAGCGCGCTTACCGGGGAATCCGTTCCAAGGTCCGTACGCGAAGGCGACGAGGTGATAAGCGGCTGCATTAACTTAAGCGGCGCCGTTAACATCAGAACCACAAAAGCTTTCGGCGAGTCCACTGTATCGAAGATACTCGAGCTCGTCGAGAACGCGAGCTCGCGAAAATCACGCTCGGAGAATTTCATTTCCAAGTTTGCAAGATATTACACCCCGACAGTATGCGCCCTGGCGCTTGCCATCGCGATCATCCCTCCGGTCGCAGGACTCCTGCTTGGCAGGGATGCACAGTTTTCGGCATACGTATACAGGGCACTTACGTTTCTTGTAATAAGCTGTCCGTGCGCACTTGTCATAAGCATTCCGCTCGGGTTCTTTGCTGGAATAGGAGGAGCGTCACGTGCAGGGGTTCTTGTTAAAGGATCAAATTATATCGAAGCGCTCTCAAAGGTTGATACGGTTATATTCGATAAGACCGGCACGCTTACGAAAGGTGTGTTTGAGGTTGTATCGATTCATAAGGATAAGATAGACGACGAAAAGCTTCTCGAATATGCGGCGTATGCGGAAGATTTCAGTACACATCCGATCAGCCGCTCGATCGTTACCGCATACGGTAAAGATATCGACAGAAGTCTCATATCAAACGTGAATGAGACAGCGGGAAGAGGAGTGTCTGCCGTGGTGTCGGGACACAGCGTGCTTGTCGGAAACGAGAAGCTGATGAATGACAACGGTGTGTCACCCGTCAAATGCGATGAAGCGGGAACGATAGTACATATAGCGGTGGACGGAGAATATGCGGGGCATATCCATATCTCGGACGTGATAAAGGAGACTTCGAAAGATGCGATAAAAGGTTTACATAATATTGGAGTAAAGAAGACGGTAATGCTGACCGGAGATGCCGAAGAAGTTGCGTCAAAGGTGGCCGATACATTATCGATCGCGGAATATCATGCAGGACTTCTGCCTCAGGACAAAGTCGAAAAGGTTGAAGCGATCCTTGCCGGCCGTGATGATGGAAAGGGACTTGTCGCATTTGCAGGCGACGGGATCAACGATGCTCCGGTTCTCACAAGAGCCGATGTCGGTATCGCGATGGGAGCTCTCGGGAGCGATGCCGCAATAGAGGCCGCCGATGTTGTGCTGATGGATGATGATCCCGCTGGTATAGTCAAAGCGATACGGATCGGCAGAAAGTGCATGCGCATCGTATACGAGAACATATATTTTGCAATCGGTGTCAAAGTTTTGTGTCTGATCCTTTCGGCGTTCGGTCTTGCAAACATGTGGCTTGCGATTTTCGCCGATGTCGGCGTGATGGTTCTGGCGGTTCTTAACGCCATCCGCACCCTGAGAGTTTGACTTTATAACGCGCAAGAATATATAATCTGTAAAGGCCCGTATGGAGGGGTATATGAGCAAAGAAGATATTTGGGGCGATCTGGCCGATCTGTTCAAAGTGTTCGGTGACAGTTCGAGGATCAGAATACTGTACAGGCTTCTTGAGGATGAGCACTGCGTTCAGGAGCTGGCCGAGAGTCTGTCAATGACCCAGTCGGCGGTATCGCATCAGCTCAAGATCCTGAAGATGAACAAACTTGTAAAGAACAGGAGAGACGGCAAGCAGATCTACTACAGCCTTGCGGATGATCATGTGAGCACGATCCTGTCGATGGGCCGAGAACACATTGAAGAAATGTAATTAATCATGATCAAAGTATTCCTGTGCGAAGATGAGTTCGTGGTCCGTGAAGGGATCAAGAACAATATAGACTGGACCGGAAACGGTTATGAATTTGTAGGGGAAGCTTCCGACGGGGAGCTTGCCCTTCCTCTGATTAGAAAGCTCGAACCCGATATCGTGATAACGGACATTAAGATGCCGTTCATGGACGGGCTTGAGCTTTCACGCATCATAAGGAAGGAACTTCCGTTTGCCGAGATAGTCATTTTGTCCGGATACGAGGAATTCGATTACGCAAAACAGGCGATCTCGATCGGTGTGGCACAGTACCTGACTAAGCCGATATCGGGAGATGATCTTCTGCGCGAGCTTGATGCTCTCAGGGAGAAGATCATAAAGAGCAAGGAAGAGCGTGCGCTCAAAGAGCAGTTCAAAAAGGAAATGGAAGAAAACGACCGCAGGGAGCGAAGCGAGCTGTTCCATTATCTTGTATCAGGTAACTGCCCCGTCACGGAACTTTTACAAAAGGCTGAAAAGCTCGGAATAGATCTTTCCGCGATGTGGTATAACATAATACTTTTGTTTACAAAATCGGAACATCATGAGATAGAAGAGTATTCTAAAAGTTCGGTCACGATCGATGAGTATCTGAACGAGATAGCGGATGAACTCGGATGTATATGCTTTGACAGGGACCTTGAAGGTAAGGCCATTCTGATCATGGGTGATTCCGAGGAGGAACTGTCTGCGCGCCAGGCTGATCTTATAGAAAAGTTTGAAGGCATATTCAAAGGATATGCTCATGTCAGGTATTGCGGCGGTATAGGAAAAGCGGTCAATCGTCTGTCGAGCATGAACGAATCATACGAGGATGCGGGTTGTGCGCTTGCCACCAGATTCTTTGTTCCGGACAGCGGGTTCTTTACGGCTTCAAGAAATCCGTCGCGTGATTCGTCCGCGGATGAGAAGTTTGACATGAGTACGATAGATGCCAAGAGGATAGACAAGAGCAATGTACTTAAGTTCCTAAAACTCGGTAACCTCGATGAGATACCGTTCTTTGTCGGCGAATTCGTTAAAAGCGTCGGAGAGGATGCTTTCAATTCTTATATCTTCCGTCAGTACATCGCTATGGATGTATTCTTTGCCGTATCTGGATTTCTTGAGGAGATTTCGGGACTTAAACACAATGATGTTATTACGGAAGTGTCGAAGGAAGCGCTTGAGAGCGTCTCCAGCGTGACGGATTACATCACGCGCATGATGGAGAGCGCGATCCGGTACAGGGATTCGATCGCAACGAACAGATACAAGGAGATAGTCGACTCGGCGGTCAAATATATAGAAGAAAACTATGCCGACGAGGAGCTGTCGTTAAACCAGCTTGCCAGTCACGTTAACGTGTCTCCCAACCATCTGAGCACGATCTTTTCACAGCAGACCGGCAAGACTTTCATCAAATATCTTACCGAATACCGCATGGACAAGGCTCGTGAAATGCTCAAGTGCACCGCCATGCGTTCAAGCGAGATCAGCGAAGCCGTCGGATATAAAGATCCGCATTATTTCTCGTACATGTTCAAGAAAACTGTGGGCATGACCCCGACAAATTACCGCGGTGTCAGGGACAACGATGAGGACGAATGATGAACACCCTCAGAAGAAAGTACACGAACACATCGCTTGCAACGAAGATACGGATCTCGTATCTTCTTCTTGTTATTCCGCTCGTGCTGCTCATCATAGGCTGCTTCTACATGATGCAGAGATCTTCGCAAAAGTATAACGACATGATCAGTTCCGCCGTTCTGGCGGGTGATTTTTCCCTTGATTTCAAAAAGGATTTCGATTACGAGACGTATCTTCTTATCGTCGGAAACAAGACCGTGGAAGAGTCCGAGCTTGAGAGCCTTATCGACGATGCCGACGGTGTCGTAGAGGGACTTATGGATGTTACCGCCAACGGCGAAAATCTGTCCCGACTCAAAGGCGTCAGGAAGTATCTCGAGAATCTTCGCAAATACGAAAAGAGGATAGAGAAAAACCTTATCGCGAATGAGGAATATGATGCAAACATCGAGATATGGGAGAACGATGTTCAGATAGTTACGGAACTTATAAAGGAAGAGATATTCCGTTACGTGTTCTATGAGATAAGGGACATGCAGGCCGAAAAAGCCGAGATGGACAGGCTGTACCGCAACGCGATGACAGGAGGGCTTGTGGCATTTGCGGCCCTTACCGCGATGGTGATACTGTTCTCGATCTTTCTTCCGAAGAGCTTTACGAAGCCGATAACGGACCTTGTCGTTGTTACGGATAAAGTATCGAAGGGAGACTTAAGCGCAAGGAGCAGAAACGATTCGCTTGATGAAGTCGGAGAACTCAGCAAGTCGATGAATCAGATGATCGACAAGATCAACGAACTCCTGTCACAGATCACGAAAGAGCAGATAAGGATAAGGGAAGCGGAGCTGGAACTTCTGCAGTCACAGATCAATCCGCATTTTCTGTACAACACGCTTGATACGATAATCTGGCTTGCCGAGGGAGGAGACGAAAAGAGAGTTGTCGGGATGGTAAAGAGCCTGTCGGCATTCTTCAGGACTTCGCTCTCGAGAGGACGCGACATCATAACTATAAGGGAGGAACTGCTTCACGCGAAGAGTTATCTTGAGATACAGCAGTTCAGGTACCAGGATATCCTCGAATACGAGATAGACGTTCCCGAAGAGTTCAACGAATATACGATACCGAAGATCACGATCCAGCCGCTAATCGAAAATGCGCTGTATCACGGGATCAAGAACAAGAGGGGCGGCGGCAGGATCACGATCGGGGCCCGGAAGGAAGGCGATGATTTCATTATCAGTGTGAGCGATGACGGCATCGGAATGTCGGAGGAAAGACTTCAGGAAGTTATTGACGGTCTGTCAAGGCAGCATCCGTCCGACAGTGCGATATACGGACTGTATAACGTTAACGAGAGAATAAGGCTTAAATTCGGCGATAAATACGGCATAACACTACATAGTGTGTTCGGGCAGGGAAGCACATGCAATATATTGTTGCCGATGGCACAATAAAAAAATCAACCTCGCGGATAAAAAAACCAACTTCCGTAAAACCACCCAATAAAATTTTCAACCATGGACGTATTTATGTTCATGGTATTTTGTTTTTTAAATAATTATTATGATACTGTCGGGTCGGAGGATAGGCCTCTTACCCAGATTAAATTATTCCAGGGAGGATAAAAAATGAAGAAGAAAGTTTTAGCAGCTATCATGGCAGCAGCAATGGTTGCACTTACAGCTTGTGGCGGCGCAGCACCTGCAGCAGAAGCACCTGCAGCAGAAGC
>JAEEJD010000060.1 GCA_016281675.1 Lachnospiraceae bacterium | reverse complement strand
GATTGATTAAATGATACACATACCAGCGATATACGTCAACTTCTATTTCACGCGCTTCGCGACAACAACGAAACGCTCGGCATCTTTCTCGTAATCACACGTCGAAAGGGTGATGATGTCTTCACCGTAGGCGGCAGTGACACCAAGATCGTAGAGGGATTTGGCTGCCATGTCGTGCATGGCGGAGTCCCACTCCTCCTGGGAGTTGGCATCTATGAACTGGTAGTATTTGAATGCAACTTCGACCTCATCGTAGACGTTGTCACCAAAGACGTACATGATCTGATATTTCCCCTTATTGTAAAGCGTATCAAAGAAAATGTACGGATGCTCCTTGGCAAAGCTCTCCTGTTTGAACTTCTTGAGCTCACCGAACATCTTGCCGGACTTCATATTGTGGCCGTACATTATCAGGTTCTGGCTTCTGGGCCATATACTGCAGGCACTGTCAATGAATATAGAGCCGTTATTATCCTTCTCCTGATCGAAATTATGGTTGAGATAATAGTCGTTACTCTGAGACTGCATGACAGGATAATCGATCAGCGTATCATCGATCCTGACCCATCCCACAAGGCTCTTATTATTATTATATAGTGTCTGGTATTCTTCGAGAATATCGGGAGCATCTTCCTCTTTGGTCAGATGCATGACGAGAGTCTTCTTATTCTGGCGAAAATCCTTGCCCTTAAGGTCGGAAAGCCTCTCATAATTAGATTGTGTATCATCCGCCTGTTTTACATAGAATATGAAATATCCGAGACATGCGACACCGATCGCCATAAATACCCATGTGATGATCTTGCGTATCTTGATGGATTTGGGAAGATCCCTGAACCTAATCTTCTTCCTGCGCGCCATCAGTCTGTGCCTCCTTTATCAAGGAGCCTGGTCTTCTTCTCAAATATGCCCTTACCCTTATCAGGCTTAACAAAGAACAGACGGTATTGCATTATGCCGTCTCTGGATCCTTTTTCAACTTTATCGCAAAGTATAACAAGAAGCTCGTTCATAACGGAACAGAACTCATCGAATATGTCGCGGTCAATGTTACCGAGTCTCGTATCAATGAGAAAATCAACTCTTATCGCATTCGGTCCTTCCTTGATCTCAAGTTTTGCACGATAACGTTCCATATTTGTCGTAAATCCGAAACTTATGAAGTGACATACAAAACCAATAAGCTCGCCGAGCTCGCTGGCCTTCAGGCAGTCTGCGCCGAGAAGCTGGAAATGACGCTGCTGTTCGGTATTATTGACGTTCTCTTCTATAAAGCGGAAGTACTCCTCCGGATTGAATGAACTGATTATGAACCTCTCTACGAACTCATTGAGTTCATCCGCAAAGAACGAACTGATCCTGTGAGCATATTCCTTGGGAAGATCTATGCACATGCTGTCTATGCACGTGGCGTACAGTTTGATAATGTGTGAATAGCACTCTACGCGCGAGTTGAGAACCGAAGACATCTCATTCATGGAATCTTTGTAGAGACGCTCTTTGGCGCGGTGCGCCTTGGCCTCTTTCTGAAGATTCTCCTCGGCATTATAGAACTCAACCTCTTTATCGAACATCTCCGAAAGGATCTCAACGGAGAAGCCGTCCCTCGGGATTATGAACGATCTGTCAAAGAAATTGAAGAGATTGACCGCAAGCTCGGTATTCTCTTCCTCATAAATGAATATAAACCGTACGTAAGGATTCTCATCCCAGACAACCTGCGCTACTTCCTCTCCACTCATAACACCCATCGAAAGAGTCATGGCGCAAACGGCAAGATCTCCGCATTTGCACAGTTCCACCGCCTCTTCCGATGAAGAAGCAAACAGATACTCATAACCGGTCTTGTCCGAAAAACCGGTCCTGATCCTTTCCAAAAGGAAACTGTCTTCACTTATGAACAATCCTTTTAACATACATAAACATTTTACAATAGTGACGTTAAAAATCAAGGCGAAAAAGCATATTTTGTAGCAAAAAGAAAACCCGCCACAATATATGACGGGTTTGTCTTACTATCTTTGTAATAAATCGAAACTGATCAACCTTTAACCGCACCTGCGATAAAGCTCTCCTGAATCTTGCTGCTCAGGAAGATGTAAATGATAAGTGTCGGGAACGTTGCTATAACAAGCGCCGCACCGATAGGGCCCCAATCTGTCGTATATGCGCCCGAAAGAGCCTTGATACCGACAGGGAGTGTTCTGTGTGCGGAATCACTTATGAACACGTTTGCGAACATGAACTCGTTCCAGCACTGAAGGTATGCATAGATACCTATTGTAGAAAGCGCGGGCTTCATAAGCGGAAGGATGATCGCAAAGAATGTCTTCCACAGTCCGCAGCCGTCTATTCTGGCCGACTCGTCAAGGTCATACGGAATATCAACCATAAATCCGGTACTGATCAGTATCGACATCGAAAGTGTGAATGCCGAGTACGGGATGATCAGAGTCGTGTAGTGGTTCAGCCAGTGAGCTCTTGAAAGAATAACATACACCGGCACGATCGAAGCCTGGATGGGGATCGTAAGACCGAGCATCAGGAATGAGTTCATGAGCTTCGATCCTCTCCACTTGATACGTGTGAGTGCATAAGTTGCCATAAGGGCCGCGAATATAGATATCGCTATAGAAGCGGTCGTTACAAGCAAACTGTTCACAAAATATCTTCCCATGTTACCGGTATTCATAGCCGAGGTGAAGTTCGCCCACAGCCAGTTCTTGGGAAGTCCGATAACGTTCTCACCGAATATCTCCTCATTTGACTTTAAGGAGAACGTGAACATGAAGTATATCGGGAATAAATTAATAAGTGCCCAGATTATCAGAAATATGTATGTAATAACCCTTGCAACGGGATTTGTTTTCTTTATCTCTGTATATTCGTATCCGGAGGCGCTGTCACGTTTTCTCTCTGCTGCCATGATCAAACCTCCTTATCCCTGAATGCTGCCGTTATAGCCAATGCAAATGCGAAACATAAAATGATCAGCATAACGGATATCGTACTACCCATACCGTATCTGTTACGAAGGAAAAGCATGTTCTCCAACAATGTTGAAGGAACTTCGGTCGTCTGGAAAGGACCGCCCTCAGTCAGGATACGAACAAGGTCGTATGCTTTTAATGAACCGGTTACCGCGAATATAACACTGACACGGATGATCGGCTTGATGATCGGGATGACTACATATCTGTCAACCTGCGATTTGGTCGCACCGTCAAGCATTGCAGCTTCACGAAGATCCGTCGACACGCCTTTGACACCGGCATACATCAGAAGCATATGATAACCGATGTACTGCCAGATCGTCGGAACTATGATGGAACCGAGCGCCGTACTTACATCTCCCACCCATACATGCTTCCAGTCCCCGAGATTGACCGCATCGAGGAATCTGTTAAGAAGACCGTAATCGGGATTGTATATCTTCAGCCATAACTGACCGATAACAACCGTCGAAATAAGAACGGGCATGAAGAATATCGACAGGAATGATTTCTCACCCTTTACCTTACGTCCGAGAAGAAGTGCAAGGAAAAGCGAGAAGGGAAGCTGTACAAACACGGAAAAGAATGCGATCAGAAGGGCATTCTTCAAACTTGTCATGAACTTGATGGAGCCGCTCGTAAACAACTCGATATAGTTCTCCAATCCGATAAACGTTCCTTCGGAGAAACCGTTCCAGTCGTACATGCTTCGATACACCGATACGATGATCGGTGCGATAAGTATGCTTATAAAGAGTAATAAAGCCGGAAGAAGGAAAAAGAATATCGTAACACCCTTTCCGATATCCAGCTTTTTCTTATGATTATTAGCCATTGCCAATACCTTTCACCAAAACAGCCCTCCCGTTTCTCACACGGGAGTTGCGGGAGGGCCGAAAATCATAATACTATCTTGTGCTCACAATTATCTGATATCTTTTGCAAGACCTTCGATGAACTGTGTGCCGTTAACCTGGCAACCGTAAACCTGATCAACATATGAAAGATATGTGTTAGCATCGTCAGCGT
>JAEEJD010000059.1 GCA_016281675.1 Lachnospiraceae bacterium | reverse complement strand
TCACTCGGGTTCGATGGCTGCCGTTGCGGGTGGATTTACCTCCGTTGTAATGATGGCAAACACCGTCCCTGCGATCGATGATCCGAAGATCGTGCGTGATGTTTTGACGCGTGCCAAAGCCGAACCGCTTCATATCTATACGTGCGCGACCGTCACGAAGGGAATGAACGGGAAAGAACCGTGCGATTACAAAAAACTCCTCGAAGCGGGCGCCGTCGGTTTTACCGATGACGGGAGACCCGTTCTTGATGAGAAGTTACTTGAGCGGGCATTTGAAGAGATCTCGGATATGAATGTTCCCGTATCCCTTCACGAGGAGGATCCCACATATATCGAACAGAACGGAGTGAACTCCGGAGAAGCAGCCGCTTCACTCGGACTTAAAGGATCCGACAGGCTTGCCGAGATAACGATGATCGAAAGGGATCTTGAGATCGCCAAAAAAACGGGGGTAAAGCTGAACATACAGCATATCAGTACCGCGGAGGGAGTCGAAGCCGTTCGCCGCGCCAAAATGACCTCCCCGAACATACATGCCGAAGCTACCCCTCATCACTTTACTCTGACCGATAATGCGGTTAGCGAATACGGAACTCTGGCAAAGATGAATCCTCCGCTTCGTAAGGCATCCGATCGTGAAGCCATTTGGGAAGGACTTGCCGACGGTACCATAGATATGATCGCGACCGATCACGCGCCTCACTCCCTTGAGGAAAAATCACTTGCCTTCGAATCGGCACCGAGCGGGATAATCGGTCTGGAAACATCTTTTATTTTGGCATATTCCGTGCTGGTTAAAAGGGATATCATAGATATGAGCCGTCTATTTGAACTGATGAGCCTTAATCCCGCAAGACTTTACGGGTTGAATGCGGGGACTCTTGCGATAGGAGCCCCGGCTGATATAGTAATATTCTCACCGGATGAATCCACCGTGTATACTTCATCCGTATCAAGATCATGTAACACACCTTTCCTCGGAAAGACGATCGAGGGAAAGATCAGATACACTATAACAAACGGACGGATCGTCTATTCTTCCTGATCCTTTCCGCAGTACTCTTTAAGGTTTCTGTCTCTTGTCTCTTCTATGCGGTCCTTGCACAGTTTTCCGAGATGTTTCTGTTCGGTCTTATCGAATTGTTCTGGATAGACCGGATCAAGTATCTCGACGACCACGGGTGCGGGATAAAGCTTAGGAAAGTGATTTTCGAAGACATCCGCCGAATTTGAGATCGCGATCGGTACTATGGGGCATCCGCTCTTGACTGCGATCTTCATGCTTCCTTCCTTGAACTCGTTCATCTTACCGTCACGGCTTCTTGTTCCTTCCGGAAAGATATAAACACTCATTCCCGACTTCACGTTATCGATCGCTTTTAAGATCGTCTGCAGTCCCTGCTTGATGTTGTCCCTGTCAATGAAAAGCGTATTGTAAAGCGACAGTGCCTGAGCAAATATCGGCACTTTTCCGAACGCCTTCTTTGCGACAAAACAAATGGTACCGGGGAGTTTTGTAAGAGTCAGGAGAACATCGAAGAAGCTCTCGTGATTCGCAACGTACAGTACCGGAACGTCCGTGGGGATCTTCTCAAGACCTATATATTTTACCTTCGCTCCCGAGATAAAATCAATACCCACAAAGATCACATGCATCATGATCTTCATATACGCATCTTTTGCTTTCTTTGAAAACAGTCCTATAAGAAAGCCGATCGTGATTATCGGTATTGCAACTACAAAATCCAATATCACCAGGATCAGGCAGATGATGAATCTAAGCATTTTCGGTTTCTTTCCCTTCTTACTTCGTCAGAATGCCCTTACGTCATCCGCGCCCTTAAAATACAGCGCCAGCATACCCGGTCCGACATGACATCCCGTAACGGGTTCATGAGGCACCATCCATATCTTTTTGGGTTGCGCGATCTTGGAAATGAGATTTGCAAGATGTACCGCATCCTCACGTTTTCCCCCATATGAGATACCGACCAACTGGTTTTCGGGATCGACCACAAGATCCCTGTATTTTTCCGCAAGTGCCTTTATCGCCTGCTTACGGCCTCTGGCCTTACACTCGACAACTATCTTTCCTTCCGTATCTCCTTTGAGGATCGGTTTGATATCCATCATTGTTCCGAGAGATGCGAGAGCGCCGCTTATACGGCCCGTTCTCTTGAGATGCTTGAGGTCGTCGACCACGAACACCTGATACATGCAGTACTTTTGAAAATCAATATGATCGGCAGTCTCGTCAAGGCTCATGCCTTTATCCCTGCATTCCGCCGCCTCGACAACAAGGATTCCCTCCCCGAGCGATGCGCCGAGAGAATCGACTATCTTAATCTGCCTGTCAGGAAAATCATCCAGAAGATCCGCGGCGGCAATCTTTGCGGAATTGATCGAGCCGGTGACTCCGCCTGACAGACCTATATACAAAATGTCTTCTCCCTTTTCCAGAATAGGTTCGAAGCATTCGGTAAACTGTGCGGGGTTTACCTGGGACGTCGAAGCCTTCATTCCGTTTTTGAGCTTCTCGTAATATCCGTCGTAATCAAACCCTTCCGTGCTCGTAAACTGCATCTCCTCACCGTCCATGATAAGTGTGAGATGAACGACTTCGATCCCGTAATGGTTTCTGACCTTATCCGTGATGTTTGCTCCGGTATCCGTAATGATCCTAAATGCCATAATCTTCTCCTTTATTCTCTGTTTCTCAGATATTCAACTACTTCGGAAAAACCCATTCCGTGAGACGCCTTTACCAAGATGGTGTCTTCGGGTTTGATGATCTCTTTTGTTTCGTCTGACAGTGCCGCTATAAGAAGTTCCCTGTTGGGATAATACCTTATCTCCACTCCCTCATGCAACCTTGCGCGCTCATACATGTACTTGGCTGCGGAACCTACAAATATGAGAGAATCCACTCCGTGTCCGGCTGCATAGTCGCCCACCTCGCCGTGAAGTTTTTCGGATTCCTCTCCGAGTTCGAACATGTCACCGAGGATCGCCACCTTTCTTCCGAGCGCATATCCGAGAGTATCGATCGCCGCAAACATTGACTTGGGATTGGCATTGTAGCAGTCATCCACTATCGTATACTTCTCGGTATGGATGATATTCCCTCTTCCCGTAAGCTGTTCAACGGACATCATTCCTCTTCTTATCTCTTCAAGGTTTAGTCCGAGTAAGAATCCGACGGCGGCAGCCGCAACGGCATTGTCCACCATATGATATCCGGGCAAAGGAACCGTCATCTCATAGTGACTTCCGTCCGGAAAATTGGCAATAAACTTTGAGCCCTCGAGTCCGAGATTCTCTATACTCGATGCATAGACATCGTCTCTTTTTGATTCTTTTCCGTATCTGATTATCTTACGGCTTCCGGAAGTATTGATGCTTATCCTGCCGAGCATCTCATCCTGACCGTTGAGGACAAGTGTTCCCGACGGATTCATATGAGGGATAACCTCGGTCTTGGCTCGAAGAACACCTTCAAGATCATTAAGATTTTCCAGATGACACGGTCCGATATTTGTGAACACCACGATATCAGGCTTCACGATCGCACCGAGTCTGTCCATCTCTCCGAAATCGCTTATGCCCATTTCAATTACCGCGATCTCATGTGCATCCCTTATCTTAAACACGGTGAGAGGAACACCTATCTCGTTGTTCAGATTACCCTCTGTACGAAGCACCTCGTAATGCGATGCAAGAACCGATGCTACAAGTTCTTTCGTGCTTGTCTTTCCGACACTTCCGACTATTCCAACGACTTTCAGCGACAGCTGGTCCATATAATATTCGGCCAGTCTTCTTATTGCCGCAAGACTGTCTTCAACAACGATGCACGGTCCCTTGACTTTGGGCGGTATCTTCTCACAGATAACCGCAAGTGCGCCTTCTTCAAATACCTGCTGGATAAAAGAGTGTCCGTCCACTCTCTCTCCCTTTATGGCAACAAATATCCCGCCTTCTTCGATCAGTCTTGAATCGATCACGACACTGGTTGCCTCTTTGGTCATGTCGCATTTGGCGGCATTTTCAAGTTTACCTCCGATAGCCTCGGCTATCGCCCAGATGTTCATATTACGCATGGTCTGTCCGTTTCTTCATTGAGATCTCAATGATCCATTCACAAAGGTCGTTGTATGACACTCCGATCGCAGCTGCTTCCTGCGGGATCAGACTCGTCGGAGTCATTCCGGGAAGAGTGTTTGCTTCAAGACAGTATACTTCCTTACTGTCATTCATGATAAAATCCATTCTCGCATATGTCTTTATCCCGAGTGCCTTGAATGCTTTGACCGCCTCTTCCTGTATCCTTGCCGTGGTAACATCGTTAAGCTTTGCGGGACATGTCTCGATCGTTGAACCTGCCTGATATTTGTTCCTGTAATCATAGAAACCGTTTATGGGCTCTATCTCCACTATCGGAAGAGCTCGTCCCTCTATAACACAGCATGTGAATTCACGGCCTTTGATGTATTTTTCCACCATGACTTTTGATTCATAGCGGAACGCATCTTTTACGGCACTCTGATATTCCGTCTCATTATTTACAATGTATACGCCGACCGACGATCCTCCGTTACATATCTTAACAACGCAGGGGAATTCCGGTACGTGGTCATCATCAACGCTCTTTAACATGTAGCTTTCCGGGGTCCTGACGCCGTACATCATAAAGAGCTGCTTAGCGATCGCTTTATCCATCGCAAGAGATGCCGAAAACGGATCTGTTCCCGTATATCTGATACCGAGAAGATCGAATGCAGCCTGTATCTTTCCGTTCTCTCCGCAATCCCCGTGAAGAGCCATGAACACAATATCTGCTTCCTGACATACGGGTATAACGTTCGGTCCGAAGAACACTTTTTTATCGTCTTTTCTCAGTGCCTTTACGGCTTCGAGATCGGGGGCCTCTTCCGATATCGGCGCGACTGTTGCGGCCCAGTCTATATCCGCTTCGAATATGTCTTTTGTGTCTCCCTCGTATCCGAGGAACACGTCCATCAGAATGACTCTGTGTCCGTTATCTTTCAGTGCCTTATATACACAGCGGCCGGTCACGAGCGACACATCTCTTTCTGTACTGAGTCCTCCGGCCAAAACAACTATCTTCATATGATCCTCCTGTTGTTACAATCCGATCAGAACAAACAGCCTCGGCGAATCGGAGAGGGCATTGTCATCCTCCGTAAAATCGATCCCCGACAGATTGGCTCCGTATATATAATTCAGTCTGTTCTGAACAAATTCTTTGTATTCGACACTTACGCTCACATAGTTGGTCATAGTCACAAGGAATATCTCATCCATCATTCTGACTGCTGTCTTCTCATCACGCTTCGCGGTCGAGGAATCCACTCTCGTATCAAGGAATTCCTTTTCGATCGGTTCCCTGATAAGTTCGTTGGCTTCAGAGAACACGATGCTCATCATGTTTGTGCAAACGTTGTAATTCGTTGCGTGTGGAGACATGAGGTATGCAAACAATCCGAAGAAACCGGGTTCTTCATAAGAAAAACCTTCCGGTACAACATCCATCGCGATCGCATCCACTACCGATCTGTATGTCTTCTGACCCGTCAGTCTGTACAGCTCGGCTGCCGCCCACAGGCGCGCCGCCACGGGCTCCGCATCGGGATCGTCAACACTTTCCGCATCTTTGAAATACTGCTCCGCAAGCTTTCCCGCATCTTCCGCTCTCTCCCATTTATCGAGAACGTAAGCGGCCTTTGCAAGAACCGCAGCTATATCGTACTTATCAAGAACGGTTTCCGCCTTCGATGTGGGGATTCCGAATATATCTTCGGCAAGAGTAGTTGCCAGCTCATCCAGCTTTTTATTCTTTGACTCTTCCGGAAAAACCTCCAGACACAGAAGCGCATCCGTTTCATGCATGATGCGTCCTTTAAGACTGTCGGTCCGATATTTCTCGAGAACACTTTTTGCTTCTTCATCAAAAAGGCTGTCGTACAGTCTGCTTTCGACATGATTTTCGCCATCGGGATACAGACCGTTTTCATCCGGCTTTATAACCGATATCACCTGTTCCCCCGTGGACTCGTCTATACTGACCGCATAGCTTTTTCCGTCTTTGTCGTAGCCTTTGTGACTGTAATTGATCCTGACAAGATCTTCTTCCGATATACCGTCGGTCTCTTCGGTATTGTCACCGTTAATATCTTTCAGATAATCGATCATCTCATCGGGATCATAGTATCCGCCGCTTTGTACGGTTGCCACATTACATGCGCTAAGCGATACCGAAGCAAGCGCGAACACGAGGATGGCGGCAACTTTGCCGAGATTTGCTCCCGCAGCGGCTGCTCTCATCCGGAGCTTTTTCTTGTATTTGTTCTTCAGATACAGAAGATCAAATATCAGAAGAATAAACAGGTGAGAAACTATAAGTGATACCTTCTGGAGGATGGTACCGGTATAGCTTACGGTCAGTTCTCCCTTTGCGCCCTCAAGCATCACTCTGCACATTCCGTTCTCACCGTCACCCGTAACCTCAAGTTTGGTCTTGTTTCCGGCATCATCGACGATGACGGCACTGTACCCTTTGTAATAGATGAACGGTACATCAACATATTCATGACCGCTTTCAATATCCGAAATGACCTTTGCGCGCTTTCTTGTGAATGCGCACGCCGAACCGTCATCATAGACCATCCTGTCGCTTTGTTCGACAAGCGATGAGGCATCGGTAACGGCAGCCGGAAGCCATTCACCCGCTATGACGCCTGCGGTATAAGGTTTGAAACTGTAATAATCGTCACTGTAATCATAGTATCCCATCGAATTCTCGTTCTGATGATCGATCGCACCTTTCATCATCACAGCCGCGATCAGTATGAGAACTATATCAAATGCTATCCTCCTGTGATCCTCCCCTATCCTGTCGAGAAACAGTCTGATGATCACCGCGTCCGCTATCGATAACAGTACGGACGACATTATAAACAGTCTCCACGGGAACTGAAGGAATCCGAAGAATCTTGCAACTTTCTCCCACGGCATTATGTTCGTGGCCCCAACGGAAAAGATCAGTGCCGCGATTATGCACAGGTCGATGAACTTAAGTATCGGATAATCCAGACGCGACATAAAGAATCTGGGAATGATAAGAACAAAGAGAACCGCTCCGACACACGGAAATGTCTTCGAAGCCATCTCATAAAATCCGACCGAGGAATCAAGAAGATCGGTCCAGTTATTTGCCACATAGAATTCGGAATGAGCAAACTGCTCCAGCATCGGAAGCCATTGGTATGCCGTGACGAGGATCGCCAGAAGAGATACGACACACAGCTTGACGAATACCTTCGGAGCATTGATCAGAGTTTTTATATGGATAAGAAAAGCAACCGCACATACGCATGTCATGAGTATGCATGTGGCCGGATGTGTCAGTATCAGACCCGCCATTCCGAGTCCGAAAACCCAGGGCTTGTCCATCTCCTCATAGAGCACATTGAACACCCCGTATATCGTCAAAGGCAGAAAGATGAAGGCCGCATTTTCGCCGCAGGCGGTTCTGACGAGCATGTCGTCCATATGATAAGGACAAAGCGTGACAAGCATCGCAGCCACCGTTCCGGCAAACTTTGACAGGCTCATCTTCCATACACAGTAAAATGTTGAGACATAACAAAGTGCGAATATAAGTGCTGTGTACAGGTGGAAGCTTGTTCCTATTCCGAAATGACACACGCGAAGAAGCGCCGGGATATGCATGAACAGATCCGAATAGAAAAGGGAACTGGCATAGCCTGCGCCTCCGAAGAAGAGCGTATTGACCTTCAGGAACGGACGTCCGATAAGGATCCCTTCCTTGAGGCTCTCGATCCTGAGAAGATGATATTCCAGATCATGACCGTTAATGCAGTATCTCGATATGAGCGGACTTATGGCCACGATCATCGTGATCAGGAAAAACACAAGTGTTATTCGGTTATCACGTCTTTTCAAGTAGTTTTTCATTTACTGTCCTATTCCTGTTCGGAAACAAGATCCGAGAACGATAACGTAACATCTCTGTCATCACCGGGTACGGATACCGTATAACTCTTGGTCACATATCCGTTTCTCGAAAGCGTGACGACATGCGAACCCTTTTCGGGTTTGATGAATGATATAGGCGCAATACCCACGTATATTCCGTCAACGAATACCTCGGCACCTTCAGGCGACTCCACATACATCTTTCTCGTGTCGCTTATGACTTCGGTGTTTGTCGTACCCGTGTCGGATGTTGTTGATGTCGTTGATGTAGTCGATATTCCGGAAAGCGGATTCGTTTTGGAAGATGAGAGCGAATCCGTGGGAACCGCATTTTTAAGCGGTGCTATGTAATTTTCCGTACTGTTTGTATTTGAATCCGCTATCCTCGGAGCCGTTGTCGCCTCCACGGTCGGTATCGGCGTTACGGTCGGAGTAGGCGTCTTCGCCGTCGTATCTTTTGACGTATCGTCTTCCGAATCGGATTCAAGTGCAATGTCTACATTTGCGTATTTATCGGACACACGGATATTGGTATCAACACTCTTATATCCCGCAAGTTCCACATGGATCCTGTGGATGCCGTATTCAAGAGAGACCCTCTCCTCAAAGTCGGTCATCTGTCCGTCAATATAAAGCTGTGCATAATCCGGAACTATCGCAAACTCGACATGTCCTATCGCAACTTCCTTTATATCCACTTTTGACAGATCAAGAAGTGTTTCTTTATCCCGCTCGACGGTCACGTCTTCTTCCGCGGCATAACCCCTGTTCGTCAGGCGGACATGATAGTCGCCCTCCGGAACCGGTATCAGCATTTCCTCGGTAACGGGCTTTATGATCTCTTGACCGATCTCGATCCATCCGCCTTCAAAATACGAATCGTTCTGAAGTCTGACATAACCGTGACCCCTGTCAACGATCACCGAACATACTTTGCGCCCCCAGCCTTTTACCGTCAGCGTGTCCACATTCGTGACATCCATGAACGAAGCGAGCTCGTCTTTGTATGAAACGACCGCCATCTTGGGAAGCTTGTAAGTGCTTCCGGCGATCTCCATTTTTCCTTCTTCCTCGTTTATCTCAAACTTCGTAACGTCGGTGAAAGTCCAAGCCTCATCGCTCACTTTCATCTCGAGAAGTTTTCTGTCGTGAATTCCGTAGGATACATCCAGTATCTCGCCGAGCGGTATCTGATCGAGTGTCAGATAGTTACCGTGTTTTCCGAGAAAAGATGACTTCTTGTCGTAATCAAGTTCAAACAGTCTTTCGCTGTCCACGGAAATGAACTTGAGTTTTCCCTCTTCGGCATTCTTCCCGACGAGCATCGCTGCACTTTGATAAGTAAGTTCATCGGGATTCACGGGGTTCTGCGCCGCCTGTTCTTCGATGGTCTCCTTTATCTCTTCGGCACGCTTCTGGGCCTGCTGCTTTTCATATTCTTTTGAAATGTAGTATATCCCGAGCATCGTGATGATCACGATCATGATGACGGGGATCACTACTTTTTCGATACTCTTCATTACTGTGATCCTTTTGAAGACAGTACATCGAGAAGTTTTTCTTTTGTGTTCGCCGAAGGGTCGTCAAGGACGCACTCGAGGAGCATGTTCAAAGCTTCTCCCACGGCAGGTCCCGGAGCGATACCCGCTTTCATGAGATCGTCTCCTCCAACCGCAAGATCACTGACGCTCAGCGGGTCGTTATCCTCTGCGATCTTCCGGTACATCTTTTCGAGAGTCTCAACCTGATAAAGCTTGTCATCCCATTGATATTTTGCGTGAGCATACAGATCGGCATACTTGAGCCTGATAAGGTTCTCCATGTTGTCGCTCTGAACATCCCTTATGAATCTCCTGACTCCGGGATAGGATAGCTCGGGTCTGTCATCGTGATATCTGACAAGTTTCTTTACCCTTCTGATCGTATCGTTGTCGTACTTTAATCTCTTAAGAACGACCTCCGCCATCTTCTCGCTCTCTTTCGGATGGCCCGTGAAATGATCCACTCCGTCCGATCCCGTAATCTTCATAACGGGTTTGCCGATATCATGGAGCATCGTTGCAATGCTCAGTATCCTCCTGTCGGATGCCGGAATATCCCGGTAATTGTTCACGATGTATTCCATTGCCACAACGGTATGATCCCCTACATCCGTAAAATGATGAGGTGTAGTCTGTTTGCATTCCATCATGGCATTCCATTCCGGAAATATCACGGCCGTTACACCGAATATATATGCCCATCGAAGTCTGTCCGGATTGTCGGAACAAATTAGTTTTTCAAGTTCCTCACGAATCCTTTCCGCACTTATGTTTGACAGTGTCGGAGCAAGATCCGCGATAGCCTTCTTGGTGTTTTCTTCTATATCGTATCCGAACCTTGCGGAAAATCGCAATGCCCGCAGTATCCTGAGAGCGTCCTCACCGAATCTCTCTTTCGGATCTCCGACCGCTCTGATGATACCGGCTTTAATATCATCCACTCCGCCGAACAGATCCACGAGACCCGTTTTCTCGCTGTATGCCATTGCGTTGATCGTAAAATCACGGCGACGAAGATCTTCCCTCAGATCCGTCGTAAACTCAACTTCCTTCGGATGACGACTGTCTTCATACTCTCCGTCGATCCGGTAAGTCGTGATCTCCATGCCCTCGTTTCCGAGCATGACTTTTACGGTACCGTGCTCTATCCCTATATCAACCGTCCTTCTGAAGATCGCCTTGACTTCTTCGGGAAGCGCATTCGTCGTTATATCCCAGTCATTCGGAGTAACCCCGAGATAAGAATCCCTTACACATCCTCCGACGGCATAAGCTTCAAATCCGTTATCCTGCAGTTTCCCGATCACGGTCTTAACTTTTTCCGGAAGGGATATCAGCATACAAGAGCCACCGTCTGTCTCGCGATAGACATCTCTTCATCCGTGGGTATGACAAGGATCGGGACTTTCGATCCGTCTTTTGAGATGATGATCTCCTCGCCCCTTACCTCATTTTTCTTTGTATCAAGCTCGGTTCCCAGGTATGTCAGATATGAGCATATCTGTTCTCTGGCCAAGATGTTGTTCTCACCGACACCTGCCGTAAAAGTGATGGCATCGACTCCGTTCATTGCCGCAACATAAGCACCTATGTACTTGGCAACATGATACGCATATGTCTCGAGAGCAACCGCAGCCTGCTTGTCTCCCGAACCGGCCGCTTCCCCGAGGTCGCGAAAATCACTTGATACGCCGTCGGACAATCCGAGCACACCTGATTTCTTGTTAAGTATCGTAAGCATTTCCTTGAACGAAAGATCTTCCTTCTGAGAAATGAATTCAAGTATCGCAGGATCAAGGTCTCCGCTTCTCGTTCCCATTATCAGACCTTCAAGCGGAGTGAGTCCCATCGAAGTATCGACACATTTTCCGCCGTTCACGGCACTTACGGAAGCACCGTTTCCGAGATGGCATACGATGATCTTCATGTCCTTAATATTTTTTCCGAGGAATTCCGCCGTTCTGTTTGCGACGTATTCATGACTCGTTCCGTGGAATCCGTAACGGCGTACTTTGTACTTCTTGTAGTACTCATAAGGAATGCCGTATAGGAATGCCTTCGGAGGCATTGTCTGATGAAACGCCGTATCAAACACAGCGACCATCGGAACGTTCGGCATGAGCTCCCTGCACGAATTGACTCCGATAAGGTTTGCCGGATTGTGAAGCGGTGCAAGATCGTTGCACTCTTCTATAGCCTTTAACACTTCATCGTCAATGATCACGGACTTCGAGAACTTCTCTCCTCCGTGAACTATCCTGTGACCTACCGCGTCAATCTGAGACAGGCTCTCTATCACACCGTTTTCGGGATCGGTCAAAGCATCCAGCACAAGCCTTACCGCTTTAGTATGGTTGGGCATGTCTACCTGCGTCTTGATCTTGTCGGAGCCTTTCGGCTGATATGTATGCATTCCTCCGTCGATACCTATACGTTCGCACAGGCCCTTTGCAAGAACCTCCTCGCTGTCGGCATCGATCAGCTGATATTTGAGAGAACTGCTTCCGCAGTTGATAACAAGTACGTTCATATTAATCCTCCTTGTTGCCTTTAGTACGCTCTTCCCCAGTACACAAGCTTCTTCGCCGGCTGTCCGCAGCATACGCATGTGTCTGCGATCTTCTCCTGATCAAACGGCATGCAGCGGCTTGTAACCGACATTTTCTCCTTGATGCTGTCCTCGCATTCACGGTTTCCGCACCACATCGCCTTAACGAAACCGCTCTTTTCGGCAAAGATCTTCTCAAACTCCTCTTTCGTTGTTGCGGTATATGTCTGCGAGTCGCGGCGCTCTCTTGCGCGCTCGAGCATATCTTTCTGGATCGTATCAAGAAGCTTTTCTATCGTATCCGCCAGATCCGCGATAGCACACTCCGTCTTCTCGCCGGTATCCCTTCGAGCCAGAACCGCTTTGCCTGCCTCGATATCCTTGGGACCTATCTCAACCCTTACCGGAATACCGCGCATCTCGGCTTCGGCAAACTTCCATCCCGGGCTCTTGTCCGTATCATCGACTTTGACTCTGAATCCTTTTTCCGAAAGCGCACTTCTGATCTCTTCGGCCTTCTCAAGAACACCTTCCTGCTGCTGCCTGATCGGTACGATGACTGTCTGTACGGGCGCAACCTTCGGAGGAAGAACGAGTCCGTTATCGTCACCGTGAACCATTATTATGGCACCGATCAGTCTCGTTGTCGTTCCCCATGATGTCTGGAAAGGATGCTTTAATGTATTGTCCTTATCCGTAAACTGTATATCGAATGCTTTTGCAAATCCGTCACCGAAGTTATGGCTCGTTCCCGACTGAAGAGCTTTTCCGTCATGCATTAGAGCCTCTATCGTATAGGTCGCCTCGGCTCCGGCAAACTTCTCTTTATCGGTCTTGCGGCCTTTTATTACCGGGATCGCAAGAACATTCTCACAGAAATCGGCATAGAGGTTCAGCATCTGAATGGTGCGCTCCTCTGCTTCCTCAAACGTGGCGTGGATCGTATGACCTTCCTGCCACAGGAATTCTCTTGAGCGAAGGAACGGTCTTGTCTCCTTCTCCCAACGGACTACCGAGCACCACTGGTTGTATACCTTGGGAAGATCCCTGTAAGAATGAACTTCGTTCTTGTAAAAATCACAGAACAGGGTTTCCGAAGTGGGACGTACGCACATTCTCTCCTGAAGCGGCTGCAGTCCTCCGTGAGTGACCCATGCAACCTCCGGAGCAAATCCCTCGACGTGATCTTTTTCCTTCTCGAGAAGGCTCTCGGGAATGAACATCGGCAGATATACATTCTCGACACCCGTAGTCTTGAATCTTTCATCCATCTGCTTCTGGATCAGTTCCCATATCGCGTATCCCGCGGGCTTGAACACCATACAGCCCTTTACGCTCGTATAGTCGATAAGATCCGCTTTTTTGACAACATCCGTGTACCACTGGGCAAAATCAACCTCCATAGATGTGATCTGCTCAACCTGTTTTTTGTCTCCCATGATAAAAACTCCTCGTGTCCGAAAATCAACAAATTAACTCTTATATTTTACGCTTTTTTGCTCAATTTATCCACTTTTTTATGCTTTTGACGAAAAAAACATTTCTATGTTAATGCGTTTTGCGGTGCTGGTTCCCTGGACCATGATCTCACTTCCCCCGCCTTTTCCCGAGCACTCCCTGTTAAACTCTTCCGTCAGAAGTCGAAGATCGGCTCTTTCCGCCGCATCTTTCCTCACTCCGAATATATATCTGTACCCGTCGGTATCGTTGCCGCAAAAAGCACAGACAGGACCGCCGCACACTTTTACGCATTCGTTTACAAGATCTCTCATGCCTTTCGGATCAAGACTCCCCGTGAAAATCACTTCGCAGTCTTCGGACCCCGGCTCCCTTTTTCCTATTCTTTCAAGAGCGCCTTCTGTTACAAGCCTTGCCGTCTCCCGCATGGCTGATACCTTTTCC
>JAEEJD010000058.1 GCA_016281675.1 Lachnospiraceae bacterium | reverse complement strand
TTTTTCATATCGGCTATGGCGCCGTTTATCGCTTCTCTTAGCGAGTCGTTGTCAGCTCCCTTTTTAAGCGGTATCGCATACATGGTCACTTCTTCATCCGTCGCCACGATCTGAAGCGACGTATCCCCCGTCGTGTTGAGATAATCCTGCACGGAAGTATTGGCATTTATCGTGGCATCGGCTGTCCCGTTTTTGACAAGTTCCATAGTCTCGCCAAGAGTCGGAACATTGACCACGGTCGCACCGTGCTCCTCTCCCATCTGTGCATAGGTGGATCCGACCGAATTGGCCGTTGTCCTGCCTTTCAGATCATCAAACGAACCTATATCCGAATTCCCCGCTTTCGTTACAACAACCGCCCTGTCAAACGCGTAAGGATCCGTAAAATCAAACGTCTGCCCCCTGTCGGGTGTCACATCGACTCCGTTTGCCATCATGTCAAACGTTCCCCGAGATACACCCGTGAGACCTCCGTCAAAATCACCCTCGGCAAACTCTGCTTCTACCCCGAGCCTCTTTGCTATCTCGCGGGCCACTTCAACATCAAATCCCGTAAGTTCATTTGTATCCGCATCGTGATACGTAAACGGTGCCCAAGCGCCTTCTGTTGCGACGGTGATCTTTCCGGCCTCTTTGACCCTTGCCAGATGATCCTTGTCCGCAGATGATGCCGACGAGCATCCTGCAAGAACACATGCCGTTAACACAAGAATTGCCGTGCTTATCATTATCCTCTTTTTCATTTTGCCTCCCTGACCGTTTGGTCGTTTTCCGTTACCGTGTCCCTGTCATGCCTGGATAATCTCTTCTCTCCGCGTCTCTGGAAGTATTCGAGGACAGTCGAGAATATCAGATATATGAAAGCAACTTCAAGATACAGTGGCAGGAATTGGTAAGTGCGTCCCGCGATCTGCCTGGTCGCCAGAAACATTTCCGTTACCGTTATATTTGAAGCCAGCGATGTGTCCTTGACCATACTGATGACCGAATTGCCAAGCGTCGGAAACGCGGCCCTGAATGTCTGGGGAAGAATGATATACCTCATCACCTGATAGTATTTCATCCCGACACAGTATCCTGCCTCAAGCTGGCTCTTCGGGATGCTCTCCATGCATCCTCTTATTGTTTCCGCGCAATATGCTCCTTCGTTTATCGCAAACACAATAACCGCTATCAGAAATCCGTTGACCTTAAGTCCGAATGCCGAAGGTCCGTAGTAACCGACCATGAGTTGTACAAGAAGCGGGGTTCCGCGGATTATCCATATATAAATCCTTGCAAGCTGTGAGAGCACCGGAACATGAGCATACTGTATCATTGCAACCACAACGGCTATGATCAAGGCAAACGCAAAGGATATGACGGTAAGCGGCACCGTCATGGCAAGCCCGGGAAGTATTATCTTCGGGAATGAATCTATCAGTAACTGCCAGGTATCCATACATTATCCTTTGCAAAGTATAATAAGAGGCTCCGCAATACTCCGAAAGGAGGTATTCGCGGAGCCGTTTTATTCTGCCCTGAATATTACGCCGAAGCGTTATTATCAAAGACTGAATCTGTTAATGATCTCATTAAGATCCGAAACCGCTTCCTGACACTCAATAACTTTGTTGACACTGTCTGATGTCTCTGAAGCCATCTCTGTCGTTCTCTCGGCGATGTTGACAACACCGTGTGATGTTTCGGTAACGGTCGAATCGATTCCTCCGATAGCCCCGACGATCTTATCGATGTCGGCTGCCAGGCTCTCAATACTCGTCTTGATCTCGTTCATGCTGTTTCCGAATGTGTTCGCATCATCTCTGTACTGAACACTGACTTTGCCGAATTCCTGATAATCCGAAAGGACATTTGTCTCCAGGAAGCTTGTGGTCTGTGTCAGGCACTCTGACATCTGTACAACCGCACTGTTGACCTCTTCAACGATACTTCCGATATTCTTGACTGCCTCCGAAGTCTGGGTCGCGAGATTACCGATCTCGGTAGCAACAACCGCAAATCCTCTTCCGGCCTCTCCTGCCCTTGCTGCTTCGATCGAAGCATTGAGTGCCAGAAGACCTGTCTGTGAAGATATCGCCATAATGGCATCGGCAAGTTCATTGATCTTATTGACTGCATGTGAAGCATTGATGGCATCTTCGGACTTAACCTTAACCGTCTCGTAGATCTCCATCGTCTTCCTGCTTGCTTTCTCGGTTGTTGCGGCAAGCTCATTCGCACGTTCGTAAACCTCGTTCGAAAGTCTTGTACCTTCGTCGGCAAGCTGATCGATTCCACGTGCATTATCCTGAACATTCTCGACGTTCTTCGTAATGGTCGTAGTCGTTGCTGCCGTCTCTTCCATTCCGGCTGCAAGAGTCTCTGTCGTCGCCGAGTTGTCTTCGCATATTCCGCCGACCTTGTTGATCGTAGCCTGAAGTACACCGACGTTGGTGTCAATGCTCGTTCCCACACGGGCGATCATCTCTACCATCTCTCTTAAGTTATCCCTTGTCTTGGAAAGAGCCCTTGCGATAAGGCCGATCTCATCGCTTCTCTTCTCAAGTCTGCGTGAAGTACTGTCTTCCGTGAAGTCGTAGTTTGCCGTCTTGTTAATGACAGGAACAAGTTTCTCGAGAGCCTTGAGCATGTACATCGTGAAGAATGCAACAAGGAGAACCGCTATGACTACGCAAATGATACCGTAGATGATAAGCAGGTTTCTCATGTGATTGACTTCAGCCATCATCACATCTCTGTCAGCGGTAACTATTATGATGTTACCGGCATTCGTGAATGCATATCCGGCAACTTTGTATGAGCCTTTATATTCGTATGCGCATGATCCGTTGGGAACGTTCTTGCCTGCCTGAAGATCCGCAACGATATTCTTGACTGCCGTATTCTCAACAGGCTGTCCGATCTTCTCGGCATTTGTATGATAAAGCATCGTTCCGTCGGGTGATACCATATATGCATATGATCCTTCAACACCGGATATCTTTATCTGTCCGATCAGCTGGTCATAATCGATCCTGATCAGCTTATCGTAATCGGCTGTAACAAGAACGATGTTTCCGGTATCCGTAAAGGAATAACCCGCCATCTTGAGAGCATCCTTGTATTCATAGATCACAAATCCGTCTTCAACAGTCTTGCCTGCCTGAAGGTCTGCAACGATACCTTTAACAGCCGCATTCTCTACGGGCTGTCCGATCTTCTCCGGAGTAGGATGCCACAGCATCGTTCCGTCGGGAGACACCATGTATGCATATGATCCTTCAACACCGTCTATCGTGATGTTTCCGAGAAGCGTATCGTAATCGATCTTCATGAACTGATCATAGTCGGCCGTTACGATAAGAGTGTTTCCCGAAGATGTGAAAGCATAACCCGCAAGCTTGAGAGCATCCTTGTACTCGTACAGCACGGAACCGTTCTCAACACTCTTGCCCGCCTGAAGATCCGCAACGATGCCTTTTACCGCCGCATTCTCAACAGGCTTACCGATCTTGTCCGGAGTCGGATGCCACAGCATCGTTCCCGTCGGTGATACCATGTATGCATATGATCCTTCAACACCGAGGATCTTCACATTACCGAGAACCGAATTAAGATTCGTTCCTTCTCCGAGGGAAGCAAGGTTTACTGCCTTTGCTGCCTCTTCGGCAAGATTCTGTGCGTATGCCTTGTATACCGTCTCACCGAAATGTCTTGAGAAATTGATCGAAACGGCGGCTTCCTGTGCAAGGTTCTTGGCGTATCCGCCGTATGCGTTCTCACCGAACGATGTTGCGAAATCGACACCTATCGCAGCCTCCTCGG
>JAEEJD010000057.1 GCA_016281675.1 Lachnospiraceae bacterium | reverse complement strand
GGGATGCGAACACGACCTCGTCAAGATCGAGCGTTGCACGCTTTTCGTGTGTTGACTTTTCGAGCATCACTCTTATGTCTCCGTCGAAAACGGCATTGACCACGCTTACCGGCACACGTCTGATCCCGAGTCTCATCGCTGCGGCCCATCTGTGATGTCCGTTTAAGAGCATGTATCCCGACGGTCTGATCTTCTGTATGAACAAAGGCTCTTCCATGAGCGGAAGTCCCTTGTTGAGGTTGTCTTTAAACTGTGCAACATACGATGATATGATCTCCATGTTCGGACCGATATCCGGAAAAGTAAACTCGTCTTCGGGATTCGGATGAAGTCTTTTGCATGAAGCCCTTCTTACGAGAAGGCGCTCAATAAGCGATGCCTTAACGGGCACACCGGTGTTCTTCACCTTGAGTGCTTCTTCTTCGATGAACAGTTCAAGATCTGTTTTCATTTCTTTACCTCTTTGTTATTTATCAAGAGGACCGTTCAGCTCTTCCGTTCCCGGCAGAACGAACCTTCCGTTCTCTATGATCGTGACCGTACCTTTTGCTCCGACAGCGCGGATATATCCTATCTCGTCATAAGGGATCGTTATGTCGGTGTGGCACTGGAAATACGCTTCCTTGACATTCTCGCCTCTCTTGGCCGACACTTCGTTCTCCCTTGCGATGATCTCCTTGCCGTCGGGATTATAAACCGCCACATCTTCCTCGTGTGAGTAGCATGTGTCACCTACCGCAAAATGCGGACCGGTCTTTTCCATGATCAGTATCGGAAGGCGTCCTTCTATATCATAGTCTCTTCCCATCCTGTATGCGGTTGTGTTCGTTCCTATCGCGAACTCTCCGATCGGAAGGGTGTCATGCTTATACAAAACATTATCCTTGATAAATCTTCTGTTCTCTTCTTCGCTGTCGTAATTTGCACATGTGTAATCCGATATCATTCCGTCGGTAAAACATACCGTAAGATCTTTGTACAATAGTCCGTTCAGGAACACCTTTGAAACATTCAGCACGCCGCTTGTACCCGCCAGCCTCGGCGAGGTGAACACTTCTCCGACCGGGATGTTTACATCGGCAACACAGTTCTCGAAGTTCGTCTGCTTTGCGGGATCTGACAGTTCATGAAGACATATCGTAAGATCCGTCCTGTTATCTCCCCTGCCCTTTATCTCGACATGATCCGCTGTGTCGAGGGCGTCTATGATCTTCTGCTGGATCTTCTCGTATTTCCCGTACGGAAGCGTATTAAGCTTTACCGTATCTTCGAATATCTTTTCAAAATCATTTCCTATCTCGGGTATCGGGAAAGCTATTATAGTAAAGCTTCTCTCCTCACCGATAATGTATTTGTTGACGATGACCGAAGCCCTTGAACTGTAATCAACCGACAGTTTTCTCGTCTTCTCGGTGTGATGGACAGCCGTGTCCTTAACCTCCGGTGTGAACGGTTCGTATCCGAACACTTCCATTACCGCCGGACCGGCATGACCGTTCGCAAGGCTCTTGAGATTCTCATAACTTTCCGAAAGCACCTCAATTCTTCTCGTTACCATATCTGCATCGATAAACAGTGCGAGATCGTCTTTGTGATCGTAATCGTACTGTCTGTTCGGTATCGCGCCGTAGAATCCGATACGGCTTCCCGCACCTTTTGTAAGGGCAAGACTTCCGGCTCTGTATATGACGGACGCAAGGTTCATCTTATCAAAGTTTTCTACCGCAGCCCTGACTACCCTCTCGAACCCGAGACTGTATCGGATGTTCACGCTCGATTTCCTGTCGATCGGTTTGCCTGCCTTTACAAAACCGACCCTGTAACCTTCGCTGAACGTATCGACCATGAGCCTGATCTCTTCCTCGGGAAGGGTGTTTATGAACTTTGCGGTAACGATCTCGTTGTCGGTCACATACTCTCCGGTCAGGTACAAAAAGCGCTCATCGGAAAGATCAGCCTCACATACGATCTTTCTGACATAATCCCTTGAAGGATCGACGCGGTCCGCAATGCTGTCCGGAATAATGATGTCGCAGTTGTCGCTTTCGAACGAGTATATTATATCTCTGACGAAATCGGCTTCGGGGTATGATCCGTCAAGTGCGGCAAGCCTGAAGCACGAATAAACCTGAACGTAAAGTTCGGCAAAGATCGTAAATATCTCGGTTTTTCCTTCGTAGGCAAAAGGAATGAGGCCGCGCATCTCGGTGTACAAAAAGCAAAGGTAGCGCGCCATGCGCTCCGCCTCGGGTATGTCCGCCTTTGAAAATTCCGATGTGATATAGTCGGGATCTGCAAAGCTTTTACTATAGTTTTCCGGGAGTATGTCTTCGTACAGCTTGTGATTTTCGCTCTTAAGAGCGGCTGTGGAAACTTCGTCCGTACCGCCCGAAAGTGTACGGTCGAGTATGTCCGAGAGCATTACGACAAATTCCGATGTTCGTCTGAAAAAAGATAAAAGAGGGCCCCTTAAGGCATCCTCTTTAAGTGTTTCCCTTATCCTGTCCGTTACGAGGCCGTAGCGCTCGTTCATCATTTCGTTGTCAGTCTGAGCCATCCGTTTCTCCTGCTATCGTGCAAGTCCTGCCATGATCATTATCGCGATCCATCCGAGTATCATCGCGCCGTTTAAGGCCATCGCAACTATCCCGGGAGTGATATAGACGTCACGCTCTCTTATTGAGATGATGCCGCACACGATCCCTATGATGTTCAAGAACACCGAGAAGAGGCCGACGCCGCCGAATCCTCTGCCGACATTTCCGGCGTTTTGGTAGCTTACGAATAAGGCCGCCGAAACGGCCAGCGCGCATATCACACCGATCATTATACCCATGATGCTCATGAAGGAATAATGCCTCGTTGTGAACATGAAACTCTTCTTTTTTCGGATCTTTACAGGTTTACCCATTTAAGCTCCGTATGTTTTGTAATACTCGTCAATGGCGCTCTTGATCTTGTCGTCGATGACGACCTTGCCGCAAACCTCGCGGTTATAAAGGTGCTCGGTCACTTCCTTCATCGTCACGATCGCCCCTGTCGGAAAATCATACTTCTCCGATATTTCCGAAAGCGCGGGAAGCTTGCCTGAAAGACCTACTTCCATACGGTCGAGCGAGACCATGAGACCGGCTATCGTAACATCGCCCTGGGCTTTGATTATCGGATAAGTCTCCTCGATCGACTTGCCCGAAGTCGTGACATCCTCGATCATAACAACGCGGTCGCCGTCTTTGAGACCGCTTCCGAGAAGAATACCCGTATCGCCGTGGTCTTTTATCTCTTTGCGGTTCGATGAATATCTGACCTGTTTGCCGAACAGTTCACTGTACGCGATCGCGGTCGTTACGGACAGCGGGATTCCCTTATACGCCGGTCCGAACAGCACGTCGAAATCGTCGCCGAAGCGTTCGTGGATCGCTTTTGCATAATACTCTCCGAGGCGCTTTAAGCTGCTTCCCGTAACGTATGCTCCCGCATTCATGAAGAACGGCGATCTGCGTCCGCTCTTTAAAGTGAACTCACCGAACTTGAGCACTTCGGACTCTACCATGAATTCGATGAATTCTTCTTTGTATCTTTCCATACCGTGTACCTTTCTGATATTACCGTCGGATTGATCTATTTTCCGAAACAATTGACTCTGATATCTTCCTTCATATCGAGGACCGCCGCACGAGCCGCATCAGCAAATCCGTCCTCCGTAAACTTTGAGTATTTCTCATTACGATATGCGGCGATGATCCCGCGGGACGAGTTGATGATCGCACCGAGTCCGTCGCTGTTGAAGAACGGTTTCAGATCCGCTCCCGACGCACCCTGCGCGCCGTATCCGGGAACAAGAATGTACGACTTGGGCATGATCCTGCGGAGGATCTCTCCCATCTTCGGATAAGTTGCTCCGACAACGGCTCCGATGTTACTGTATTCGCCGTCCATCGAAAGAGTCGCCCATTCCCTCACCTTGAATCCGACCGCCTCATAGAGCGTTGAATCTACATCGTGAAGTACCCTGTCCTGAAACTCGCCGCTTGAAGGGTTGCTCGTCTTGACCAGAATGAATATGCCTCTGTCATTTTCTTTGCACACATCTATAAAGGGCTTGATACCGTCCGATCCGAGATAAGGATTGACCGTACAGAAATCCTCATCGAATACCGGTACGGTGCTTGAGCCTACGGTGACCTTCCCGAGATGAGCTGCCGCATAAGCCTTGCTCGTCGAACCTATATCTCCGCGCTTGATATCCGCAATGACAAGGAGTCCCTTTTCCTTACAGTATTTGACCGTTTCGGTAAATGCGATAAGTCCGGGAATTCCGAACTGCTCATACATCGCTATCTGGGGCTTAACCGCCGGT
>JAEEJD010000056.1 GCA_016281675.1 Lachnospiraceae bacterium | reverse complement strand
TGCGAGAGCAAGCGGGGAATATTGCCCCGGATCACTGCCGGTAATACCGAATTGTTCTTTTATTTTATCTAACATTTCCTTACTGCCTGGTCCAGGTTGTTCCTTCGCGGGTATCTTTGAGCACGACCCCTTCGGAAAGAAGCTGATCCCTGATCTCGTCCGCAAGCGCGAAGTTCTTCTCCTTCTTGGCTGCGGCACGCTCTGCGATCTTCTCCTCGACATGAGAAACAAATGCGGGATCCTCATCCGCGTGATCGGATCCTCCGGAGGAATCGCTTCCCGAACCCGGAACGCTCTCCAGGAGTTTAAGGCCGAGAACATAATCAAAATCATCTATAACGGCTCTCTTCGTTGCCCCGTTTGCATCGGACTTCAGAACGTCATAAACAAGCGTTATGCCCATCGCGGTGTTAACGTCGTTTCCGACAACTTCGGCAAACTTATCGTGCCATTCCTTTTTCGCGGCCTCATCGACCGGACCGTCGACGGAAAGCGCCGCTATACGGTTTTTAAGTTTCTTATATGTCTTTGCCGCCTGATCGAGCGCCTCAAACGAGAACACAAGCGGCTTACGGTAATGGCTCTGCAAAGTGAACAGGCGATAGACTATCGGATCGTAACCCTTTTCCTCAAGAAGCGATACCGTCAAAAACTCTCCCTTGGACTTACTCATCTTACCCGTCTCGTCATTAAGATGATGCACATGGAACCAGTAATTACACCATTTATGGCCTGTGTAAGACTCAGATTGGGCGATCTCGTTTGTGTGATGCGGGAAGATGTTGTCAACGCCGCCGCAGTGGATATCCATATACTCTCCGAGATGCTTCATGCTGATGCACGAGCACTCGATATGCCAGCCCGGATAACCTACACCCCAGGGGCTGTCCCACTTGAGTGCCTGATCCTCGAACTTTGATTTCGTAAACCAGAGGACAAAATCATTCTTGTTACGTTTATTCTCGTCCTCGGTCACATCGTCCCTTACGCCGACCATGAGTTCGTCTTCGCTCTGGTTGCCGAAAACATAGTATTCCTTAAGTTTTGAAGTATCGAAATATACGTTGTCTCCCGCCTTATACGCATAGCCTTTTTCAAGGAGCACTTCGATCATATGGATGAACTCCGAAATGCAGTTTGTCGCGGGCTCCACAACGTCGGGAGTCTTGATGTTAAGTTTTGCGCAGTCCGCAAAGAAAGCGTCCGTATAGAACTTGGCGATCTCCATAACTGTCTTATGTTCGCGCTTTGCCCCCGAGAGCATCTTGTCTTCGCCCGTATCGGCATCGGATGACAGGTGCCCGACATCGGTTATGTTCATGACACGTTTAACATCATAACCGCTGTATCGCAGAAGTTTTTCAAGCACATCCTCCATCAGATAGCTTCGAAGGTTTCCGATATGCGCAAAATGATAAACGGTAGGCCCGCACGTATACATGCTGACCTTCCCCGGAGTGTTAGGAACAAACTCCTCGACTTTTTTCGTCAGAGAATTGTATATTCTCATTTTGATGATCCCGCTTTCTTTGTTTTTTTCTTCTTTTTCTGTTGCTTTTTTTTCTTATTCTTGCCGGCGTCTTTTGAGACGACGGAGCATCCCGGACACGAATCACAGGATCTTGTGCTGTCATACACCATGCTCGCATTATCCGTCAGATCATCGACCGATGAGAGAAGACAGACGGCCTGCGAACTAATCCCTTCACCGCTTCCGGTAAATCCGAGTCCCTCCTCGGTCGTTGCCTTAACGTTGACCTGGGACAGTTCTATCCCGAGCGTCTTTGCGATGTTTTCGCGCATCGCATCGATGTACGGTCTCATCTTCGGCTTCTGTGCGATTATCGTTGTATCGATATTCTCGATGATATAGTGATTTTCCGCTATAAGATCCGCCGTAACAGCCAGAAGTTTCAGCGATGAGATCCCGCGGTAGCGCTCGTCCGTATCCGGAAAATGCTTTCCGATATCGCCGAGGGCCGCCGCCCCGAGAAGCGCATCCATTATCGCATGAAGCAGGACATCCGCATCCGAATGTCCCTCAAGACCAAGTTCATATGGTATCTCGACACCGCCGATCACAAGCTTTCTGTCCGGCCCCAGGCGGTGCACGTCATAACCCGTTCCAATCCTCATATGATTTTCCTTATTCAGCCTTTATCTCTATACAGGGATCGAATCCCGGCATCGGCTTTAATTTGAACACATTTGCCTTATGCTTTCGGTCGATGATCTCCTTCGTTTCAAGATCGTCGATCTCGCCCGTCCTTATATACCTGTCAAGAACGGTGTATGTAAACCCGAGATTATCCTCATCCGTCCTGCCGCACAGACCGTCGATCGGCGGCTTGTCAACGAGCACATCGGGAAGTCCGAGCACTCTTCCGATCGCCTTTACTTCCTGCACCGTCAGATGCGACAGAGGGGAAAAATCACCCGCCGCGTCTCCGTACCTCGTAGCATACCCTACCCAGTCCTCGGACAGGTTACAGGTGTTTACGACTCTTCCGTTCATGCTCTGTGAAACCGCATATAATGTGGCCATTCTGATACGCGGCGGAAGATTGATGACGCTTTGCTGCGACAGTTCAAAAGGTACCGCATTCTTAACACCGTCGATCGCATCTCCGACGTTTATGACGTATTTCCTGATCCCGAGGTGATCGCACAAAAGATGCGCCATATCGATATCCGCCTGCTCGCGGTTCGGCATGAGGACCCCGATCACACGGTCTTTGCCGAGCGCCTCGGCGCAAAGAGCCGCGGAAACAGAAGAATCCTTGCCACCGGATATCCCTAGCACGGCATTGCATCCTTTCCCGTTCTCCTCGAAGAAATCACGTATCCATTTTACGCATTCGTCTTTTACTTTTTCGGCATCAAACATAGGGGCTCCCTTACGATGCTATGATCTGTCCTGCTTTTTAAGCCGTTTCACCTCGTCCTCAAGCGAGAGCAGTCTGCTCGTAAGTTCGGTGTTCTCTTTCTTGAGAAGCGTGATATCTTCCTGAACCGGATCCGGAAGATCGGTCTGATCGAGCGTCTCTCTCGGTATCGAGGTATCTCCGCGCTTTATAACATGTCCCGGCACACCTACAACGGTTGAGTTCGGAGGAACCTCCTCCAGAACTACCGATCCGGCACCGATCTTGGAATTCTCACCTATCGTGAACGACCCGAGTACCTTTGCTCCGGCCGATATCATGACGTTATCGCATATGGTCGGATGACGCTTTCCGGTCTCTTTACCGGTACCTCCGAGCGTGACACCCTGATAGAGCGTGACATTATCTCCTATCTCGGTCGTCTCGCCGATTATCACTCCGATACCGTGATCGATGAAGAAACCGTCCCCTATCGTGGCACCGGGATGTATTTCAATGCCGGTCTTTCTCGCGCCGCGCTGTGAAACCCATCTTGCAAGGAAATAATGCTTCTTCAGGTACAGCTTATGCGCCAGACGATAGTGAAGCATTACCTTGAACGACGGATACAGGAACACTTCCCAAGGCGAATGTATTGCCGGATCACGCTCTTTGACGATCGATATCTCGTTTTTGATCCTTTTTATGAAACCCATGACGTATATTATAACCCGAAATCACCTTTAATAAAACCTTTTATGGTATCTTTCGCAGCATTTGCGATGTCTTTTACGACTCCGACAAGTAACTCTTTCTCCTCATCATCCATGTTCTGGAAAGTATCCAGTATCCCCTTTCCGGCAGCAAAGGGCTCATCTTTAAGGTCATTAAGGTCATCGACTCCGGAACCGCGCAGTATCTCAAACAGAGCCTCAACAAATTCCTGTCTCTTTTCATTGCTCATGCCCGCTATCCAGCGGTTCACCGATGCATCCTTAACATACGTATACATGTTTATATTGGCTTCTTTCTTAAACGATACTCCGTCGACCACCCAGTTGAACGGATTGTGTTGAAGAAGACCGATATTGCGGGATCTGACCACCTCATAGTTTTCCTGCGTCTGCAGTACCATTCCGACCACCGACGATCCCGGGACGGTCTTTCTTATACGGTCTTTGATCCGGTCAAATTCGCTGCTTCCGAGAACCCCCTCGGCAAATCCCGGACCGTCGTGAGAATATATATCGGTTATCCTGTCTTGGACGGATGGTTCGCACATCATGGATGAGTAGACCGACAGATTTCCGCCCTTCGAATGACCTCCGACGGTAAAGTTTCCGCCAAAATGCGAAGCGACCATGTTAAGATACTGTGCTGCTTTGGTCTGTGCGGGAACCGGCGTCATAAACGCCATATTGAAATCTTCCTTCCAGCCTGTTAGCGTTTCATCCGTTCCCCTGAAAGCCACATATACAAAACCGTTTTCAAACACGCAGGTTATCGCCGAAAACTGGATCTCCCACTTGGGATCAACGATGTTGACATAGTCATGAAGAGTCACTCCCGAGAATCTTCTGCTTCCTGTCATGGCCGTCAAAAGCTCCCTGTTTACCTTCTCAAATCTCGCATCGGCATACAGTTCCTCATACGCGTCATCTTTCGGAAGATCCCCTATCGTCATCTTCCTCTCCCGATCGTCCTTATTTAATATCTTATCGAATTTCAGGTACGAAACTTGTGAGAGTATCAGCGAATCGACCTCTCCGAAGGGAAGCTCGTCTAGCGTTCTGTCCCCGTATTCAGCTATATAATCAACAATATTACCCATGCCTATTTTCACTCTGTGTAAACAAGTATACTGTATTTTTAAAAACTCCCAACCACAGTTGAGAGTCTTAACCTAGACTTGTTTTTTAACCGATATATGTTATAATCTTCTTACAAGTGGTAGCGATACCCTTGATAGTTTACGGAACAAAGCCGCTCACCGTGCAAAGGTTAGGAGCGGCTTTTTTCTTGTCTTATCTCAATTATCTTGAGGACAAGCCCAACAAAATCTATAACGCAATTAACAATCATGATAATCAACATTATTTCATTCATTGGTGCTTCTCCCTTCCCTTAATATTTCTATCAAGGGAACCCGCTACCACCTGCGAATATCTTAACATATAAAAGCACAATAAAAAACCCCGTAAATCCATTGATTTCGGGGTTAATAGCGAGGGAGAGACTTGAACTCTCAACCTCCCGGGTATGAACCGGACGCTCTAGCCAGTTGAGCCACCTCGCCATATATGGGACCTATAGGGCTCGAACCTATGACCCTCTGCTTGTAAGGCAGATGCTCTCCCAGCTGAGCTAAGATCCCCTGTTCTTCGCAGAACATTTGAAATTATAATAGCCACGCCTGTTGTTGTCAAGAACTTTTAGCCGCGCTCTTTTTACCGGATCCCCCTCTTACGAGAAAAATCACACACGCCGCAAACGTTACAAGCGATATGACCTCCATAACCTTCCAGAAGACGGGCTCTTTCCAGTACATATGAAGGATGCCCGTATAGTTTGCGGGAAGAAGTACGCCGACTGTGCGGTTTCCGCCCTCGTGGATCTCAAACTTCATCGTAGGATCAGAGGCATCTTCCGCTTGATAGTAAGGATATGCGAACACCGGAAACTGGACCCACCCGTAATCAGGTCCGGTCACACATGCTATCATCCAGTCATTACTGTTGCGGGAGGCTACCTCAAAACTTAGAAGTCCCTCATATTTGACTCCAAGATCAAGATCATCCACCGAAGTGTTCTTGAGCTGGAAATCCATCGCATAGTAATCCCATCTTCCGAGGTCCTCTACACTCATAAAGTTCGCTTTCTTCTCAAAGCCCGTCGTGTAGAAGCAAAGGTTTGCGACATTGAATACGCACATCACGGCAAATACCGCGCAGATACCATTAAAAATGCGTCGTCCGTTATCCGAACCGCACCCGGACGTCTCCTTTTCCGACATCATTTCCGATAACCCCAGCAACATGTCCCCTCCGAGAAGCGCCAGGAACACTATCGCAAAAGCAAGGTATCGCATAGGGAATTCTAT
>JAEEJD010000055.1 GCA_016281675.1 Lachnospiraceae bacterium | reverse complement strand
ATGGAGGAGCTTAGCGAGGAAGACAAGCTTACGGTCGGCAGGGCGCGTAAAGCCCAGAGATTCCTGTCCCAGCCGATGAACGTGGCGGAGAAGTTTACGGGTGTACCGGGAGCCTATGTCACGATATCCGAAACGATAAGAGGATTCCAGGCGATCCTCGGCGGAGATGCCGACAACATGCCCGAGGCGGCTTTTTACAATGTGGGAACGCTTGATGACGCACATGCGAAGAGCAAATCGTTATGAATGAATTCAGACTGCATATAGTTGAAGCGGATAATGATTTTTACGATGGAGGGTGCACAAGCCTTGTGATCCCGACAACCGACGGGATGATGGGGATTCAGGCCATGCACGAGAACCTCGTTGCGGCCGTATCTATAGGCGTTGTCAAATACACTCTGCCCGACGGGACAAGATGCCACGCGGCGGTATCCAACGGTATTGTCAAAGTCGAGAACAATGAGGTGCTCATTCTTGTCGAGTCTGCGGAAGATCCCGATGAGATAGATGAGGCAAGGGCAAAGTCCGAAGAAGAGACCGCAAGGGATCTTCTTGCCGGCAGGACCGACAGGATCAATTACCGCGCGGCAAAGGGAATGCTCGCACGTGCGGTGAACCGACTGAAGATCAAGAAGCGTTACGGAAAATACAACTGAAATATTTTTCCCAAATGCCGATATACATTATGAGAATATCACATGGGAGCATATATGATCTTTGGTGAAGACAGCAAAAACAGGGGAATATCCCTTATAGAACTCATAATCGTAATAGCCATTATGGGCATTCTCGTCGGAGTGCTCTCTCCGATGTTCGTCAAATACGTCAACAAATCGAGAAAAGCCAGGGACGTATATACCGCGGATCAGATAGCAAGAGCGGTCAATATAGCTTTTATCGAGAACCAGGAAGCAAACGAAGCGTTCAATACTTTTAAGGGGAAAAAGGTAAGAGTCAGTGCGACTCATAACGGAGTCACAAGATCATATGAGGTTTACCTGATCGCGTCAAACGGAAAGCAGGACACAAATAAGGTTTCCAACTGTTTTAACGGCGGTGAGGCCAAATTCTACAAGTCCAAGAAGGACGGCAGTGACGGTTTCTACGGCGTGATAAACCGTGAGCTCGGTTTGTCGACTACCGAGATGAACGAATCGATAATACCCAAATACAAGGCCAAGAGAGGAGGACACGGCGTTGAGGGGCGCCCCTTTACGGAAGTTGACCGTTGGAGGATATGCAGAAGAGCTGAGGACGGAACGCTCGAGATATGGGCGGCACAGCCCAATCCGTGGGGCGGATATCCCATATACAGGGTCTGGCCACAGCCCGATGACGAATATACCCAATAGAGGGCAAAAGCAGCGTAAGATACACGGGAGATGAGCATTTTACCGCATCATCCCCGTGTTTTTGTTTGTGTGATTTTCTTGACCCGACAGGCTTTTTTTAATAAAATTATGTATGTTGTTATAAGTATGCCCCCGCGAAGAAACGGAGACAGTAAATGAAAAAAAGAGACGGTATCGATACTTCGAGATATTCCGAACTGATCTGGCAGAACGACGTCATACCGCCCGAGTTCTATGAACAGTACGATGTAAAAAGAGGCTTAAGGGACCTGAACGGAAAAGGAGTCCTTGCCGGCCTTACGAATGTATCAAACATTATAGCGAGAGATCCCGACGGACAGCCGTGCGAAGGCCAGCTGTGGTACAGGGGTTACCGCATCGAGGAACTGATAAAGAAATATATCAAGAACGATTTCGGATATGAGAACCTCGCATATCTTCTTTTGTTCGGAGACCTTCCGAGCGAAGAGGAGTCGGTCGATTTCATCAACACCCTCGAGAAAGTCAGGGAACTTCCGACGAACTTCACGAGAGACGTGATAATGAAAGCGCCCACCAAGGATGTCATGAACTCCATGACAAGATCGATCCTGACGCTCGCTTCATATGACAGGAACGCGACGGCGACCACGATAGAGAACGTTGTATCGCAGTGCATGCAGTTGATAGCGGTATTCCCAATGCTCGCGGTGTACAGTTATCACGCTTACAATCACTATGAGAACATGGACAGCATGTATATTCACCGCCCGGTTCCGGAGCTTTCCACGGCGGAGAACATACTGAACATGCTCAGGCCGGATTCGAAGTTTACGAAGACCGAGGCAAAAGCACTCGATGTTGCGCTGTGTCTTCATATGGAACACGGCGGCGGTAACAATTCGAGCTTTACAACACGTGTTGTCACGTCATCCGGAGCCGATACATATGCGACGATCGCGGCCGCGATGTGTTCGCTCAAGGGCCCGCGTCACGGCGGTGCCAATATAAAAGTCATGGAGATGATGGATGACATCAGGGCCCATATCAGGGACAGGGAAGATGACGACGAGATCCGCGCGTATCTGACGAAGATATTAAGCGGAAGGGCTTTCGACAGACAGGGCCTGATATACGGAATGGGGCATGCGGTATATTCGATGTCCGATCCGAGAGAGGTCATTTTCAAGAAATACGTTACACAGCTTTCCAAAGAAAAGGGACGCATGGATGATCTGGCTCTGTACAAAAAGGTAGAGACTCTTGCACCCGAAGTGATTGCAAATAAACGCAAGATCTACAAAGGCGTTTCGCCGAACGTGGATTTCTACAGCGGTTTCGCATATGAGATGATGGATATCCCGAGAGAATTGTTCACTCCGATATTCGCGGTCGCAAGAGTGGCAGGCTGGAGTGCACACAGGATCGAGGAACTTGTGAGCGGAACGAAGATAGTCCGTCCCGCATACAAGAGTATCATGAAGAAACATTAGGATGATACAGGATATATTTCCGAGCAAACTGAATAATTCATACGCCAATCACACTCCTTCAGATGACGACTGCGTCTTTGCATTTGATGACGAGGGCAGGCTTCTTGCAAAGATTCGTGAAGGACATACGGAGTTTCCTTCATATAAAATGCTCCGCTT
>JAEEJD010000054.1 GCA_016281675.1 Lachnospiraceae bacterium | reverse complement strand
TCAAGGATCTTGATGCAGTTGCGTATGTAAGATTCGCATCGGTATACAGAGAGTTCAAGGATGTCAATACATTCATGGACGAGCTGAAGAAAGTTCTTAAATAGTATTATGACAATTAAATAGGCTGTAACACTCCGCACTGATATGTGCGGAGTGTTTTATGCAATATCACATTGATCGAGAGGAGATCACACAAGATGAGTAAGAAGAGAATCATTGCACTTGCTTTGTGTGTGGCACTGATCCCGACTGTTGCACTGGGCGCATGCTCAGGTGATAAGTCGGATGCGTCTTCCAAGATAGTTGTTGGTATTCCGCAAGACCTGGAAGATAGTCTTGACCCACACGAAGCAGTAGCGGCAGGAACCAAGGAGATCTTGTTCAACATTTACGAAGGGCTCTTAAAGCCCGACGAAACGGGTAATCTTATCCCTGCCGTTGCCAAAGAGTATTCCGTATCCGATGATGGAATGACCTATACATTCACACTTCGGGACGGAGTCAAATTCCATAACGGAAAAGAAGTCACGGCAGAGGATGTTAAATACAGCATCGAAAAAAGTGCCGGTATAACGGGAGAACAATCCCTTATTCCGGCTTTTTCAGTGATTGCAAATGTATTTGTTGACGATGAGAAGACCGTTGAAATATGTCTCAAGGGTCCGGATAAAGATTTTCCGTCATATGTCGCAAATCTGAATGCCGCCATAATCCCGAAGGATAACGACAATCCGAAGACCGTTCCGATAGGTACGGGTCCGTATAAGTATGTATCGCGTTCTCCGCAGGAGAATATAATACTCAGCAAATTCGACGAATACTGGGGAACACCCGCCAACATCGAGAATGTTGAACTTAAGGTTATCCCCAATGCCGATTCCATAGTAATGAACTTAAACGGCGGTTCCGTTGATATGTTTGCGAGAATAACGTCAACACAGGCTCAGCAGCTTTCGGATAAGTTTAACGTGCTTGAAGGTGAGATGAACCTTGTTCAGGCCGTTTACCTCAATCATGCGGTAAAGCCTTTTGACAATGTCGATGTTTGCCGTGCGCTTTCATATGCGGTTGATGTTAACAACATCCTCGAGCTGACAAGCAACGGAAAGGGTTTTCCTGTCGGCAGCAGTATGTATCCGGCTTTTTCCAAATACTATGTTGATCTTTCGAACTCATATCCGTATGATCCCGAAAAAGCAAAGGATCTTCTCGCAAAAGCAGGATATCCCGACGGTTTCACGTTTTCGATAACCGTTCCTTCGAATTACCAGCAGCATGTTGATGCGGCGCAGGTTGTTGCGGAGCAGCTTAAAAAGGTAAACGTAACGGCAGACATTAAGCTTGTAGAGTGGAATACATGGCTGTCTGATGTATATTCGCAAAGGAACTATGAAGCTACGCTTATCGGTGTGGATGCGTCATCGCTTACCGCGGAAGCAATGCTCGGAAGGTTCAGAAGCGATGCCGACAATAACTTCACGAATTATTCGAACAGCGATTATGACGATACATACAGTAAAGTGTTTACCGCCTCATCCGATGAGGAGAGAGTGAACATCTACAAAGATCTTCAGAAGAATCTTGCGGAGAATGCCGCAAACATTTATATTCAGGACATGGTTGAATTTGTCGCTCTTTCCGACAAATTCGAGGGATACGTATTCTATCCTTTGTATGTTCAGGATCTGGCAAAGATCAGATTAAAGAATCAGTAATTTATATATGAAAACTGTTCTTAAAAAACTCATCACTTTTATAGTGACAATACTGCTCGTCACCTTTTTCGTGTTTGTTGCATTTGAACTGATCCCGGGTGACGCAGCAACCGCAAGGCTTGGTATCAATGCCACTCCCGAGGCGCTTTCGACGCTTCGGGAGAAGATGGGACTTACCAGGCCCTTCTTTGTGCGGTATTTTTCATGGCTCGGATCGTTCTTTTTCGGAGACATGGGTACATCCCTTTCTTACGGAGTCAGTGTCAGATCCATGCTTGCATCGAAGCTTCCGATAACACTGACATTCACTCTGATGTCTTTTATATTTGTTGTGGTACTTGCTGTACCTATAGGACTCGTAACGTCTAAATATGAGGACAGACCGCTTGCCAAGGCGATAGATGTTCTCGGACAGATTTCCATGTCGATTCCCCCGTTTTTCCTCGGAATACTTGTGACATACGTTTTCGGTATGTTGCTCCATATGTTCACACCGGGGGGATTCGTGTCATATGATGTTAATTTTGCAAGGTTTCTCGGATACCTTGTATTCCCGTCATTGGCCATAGCCATACCGAAGGCGGCAATGACAACAAAACTTCTCAAAACATCCATATTGTCGGAAAGAAAGCTCGATTATGTCAGAACGGCATACAGCAGGGGTAATTCCACGATGGATGTTCTGTACAAACATGTGCTGAAAAATGCGCTCATTCCGGTCGTTACTTTTCTCGGAATGACGCTTGCGGATATAGTTGCGGGTAGTCTTGTTATTGAACAGGTATTTTCGATACCCGGTTACGGACGTCTTCTTATATCGTCGATCGCCAACAGAGATTATCCGGTGGTTCAGGCGATAATCGCGATAATCGCAATGATCGTCATAGTCATTAACCTGCTTGTCGACATCTTATACAGGGTTTTGGACCCCAGAATGAGAGGTAACTGACTGTGGACAGGATCATCTTTAAATTCAAAAAGAATCCCGAATTATACATAGGTATTGCCATAAGTGCCTTTATCGTACTTGTGATACTGGCCGGAGTGGTATTTTCCCCGTATGATCCTGATGCCATGGATGCAGCGAATAAATTTGCCGATCCTTCGTCGGATCATATCCTGGGGTGCGATAATTTCGGACGTGACCTGTTCTCGAGACTGTCGGTCGGAGGAGCGACTACGCTTGTCGTTGCGCTGTTTACTGTATTGATCGGTGTTACGTTTGGAACGATAATAGGCGCTCTTACGGGATATTTCGGAGGTGCGGTCGATGAGATCCTTATGAGGTTCAACGATGCAGTCCTTGCGTTCCCGAGTATCCTTCTTGCGCTTGTATTCATAAGCGTATTCGGAAGCGGAACCTGGAAAGTGATAATATCGCTCGGTATTGTGTTTGTTCCGAGTTTTGCCAGGATAGTACGAGGTGAGTTCATGAGATGCAAGAATCTTGACTATGTCAGATCCGCGAGACTGATGGGTGCGGGAAACTTGAGGATCATGTTCGTACATATTCTACCCAATACGATCCCGGTGCTTCTCTCGTCAACCGTTATAGGGTTTAATAATGCGGTGCTTGCCGAAGCCGGCATGAGTTTTTTGGGTATCGGTGTTCAGCCGCCTCAGTCGTCACTCGGAAGGATGCTTTCGGATGCACAGGCCTTTCTGTTCTCCGAGCCTTCATATGCTATATTTACCGGTGTTACGATCGCGATAATAGTACTCGGTTTTTCTCTTTTGGGAGACGGATTAAAGAAAAATGCTTAATGTAACTGATCTTCAAATTGAAATAGAGGATTCGATAATTCCGGAGACGGTTGTATATGATTTTGACATTACCGTATCGGCCGGGGAGATTGTCGGTATCGTCGGGGAATCCGGATCGGGTAAGTCCATGTCCGCCCATGCCATAGCGGGCCTTCTGTCGCGTAAAGACATGAAGAAGAAGGGCAGCATAATGTTTGAGGGTGAAGAACTCCTGTCCGTGGAAAGATCACGCCTTCGTAAGATCCAGGGAGACGATATAGCGGTTGTATTTCAGGAACCGATGACAAGCCTTGATCCTGTCAAGACGATAGGATATCAGGTTGAGGAGGCTCTCAGGATACACAGTGATCTGCCTGACGAGGAACTTAAGAAAAGAGCGATAAAGATGCTTTCGGATGTGGAACTTGACGATCCGGAGGGAGTATATGACAAGTATCCGCACGAATTGTCGGGAGGCATGCGTCAGCGTGTTATGATAGCGGCAGCCCTTATATGCGATCCTAAGCTTCTTATCGCGGATGAGCCTACAACAGCGCTTGATGTTACAATTCAGGCGCAGATAATAGAACTTCTCAGGAAGATAAACCGGGAGATGGGCACTGCGATACTGTTCATATCTCACGATCTTAGCGTCATTCGTTCACTGTGCAGTCGTGTGGTTGTGATGAATAAAGGGCGTATTGTTGAGAGCGGTCCGGTTGATGAGGTGTTCGATAATCCGAAGGAGGAATATACAAAACATCTCATAGCGGCTATTCCCAAGTTTGTCAAACTTGCTCCCAATAACGTTGCTAAAGATGCAAAGCCTATACTGGAAGTCAAAAATGTCAGTGCCAGGTACAAAAAGGTGACGGGTTACTTTAATCCGGGAGCCAAACAGAAGCTTGTAGTATCCGATGCCTCATTTACGATGTATGAGGGCGAGATAATGGGTCTTGTCGGAGAGAGCGGAAGCGGAAAGACCACACTCGGGAAAACGATACTGGGAATGCTTGATGATACGGACGGACAGATAATCCATTATTCACAAATGCCTCAGATGGTATTCCAGGATCCGTACGGCTCTCTCAACCCTTCAAGGACCGTAGGTTGGATACTTGAGGAGCCTCTCAGGATCAAGGGAGGATATACAGCTTCGGAGCGAAAAGAAAAAGCCAAGGCCATGCTGGGACTTGTCGGTCTTGATGAAAGTTATCTTAAGCGCAGGCCCAAAGCCCTTTCCGGCGGGCAGAGACAGAGGGTGTGCATAGCGCTTGCCCTGATGCTCGAGCCCAGGCTTATTATTGCCGATGAACCTGTTTCCGCGCTTGATGTCACCGTCCAGGAGCAGGTCATAAATCTTCTTATCAAGCTGAATCATGAACTGGGAATTGCCATACTGTTCATATCGCATGATCTTAAGGTCGTGTACGAACTGTGCTCAAGGATAATAGTAATGAAGGACGGAAGGATAGTCGAACAGGGGACGGATGAGCAGATTTATAACGATCCGAAGGATCCTTATACAAAACAGTTGTTATTAAGTGCGGGATTTTTATAAAGGTGTTAACTTTTTGAAACGATTGTCGATATAAATATTGCAAACAACAAAATATGTGATATAATTCCCTTGTACTGATTATGTAAACTAAGAAGTACGGGGCGAGGGTAAATAAAATGTTAAAGGGAATCGACAATTACAACAATATATATACGAGAATACAGAATACTCAGAACGATGCCGCTCTTAAGAAGATAAACGAGCAGGCAGAGAAGGCTCCGGAGCAGAAGCAGGAAGAAGTCGGGAGCGCAGCCCTTGATCTTCGCCTTGAAGATATACGTCCCAGGGTCAATGCCAGTCTTGAGGATATATCGTTAAGCCTTAACGAGCCGAGTTCGTTCGAGATGAAGGGAAGAGATTCCGATATCGAATCACTCGATATGGAAAAGGCCGTTTCGGACATGCAGAAGGATCAGGCACTTATGCAGTATCAGTATTTCGTAGGTGACACCAATCTCTTCAACAGCGAGGACGGTATCGTTATCGCCAAATAAATCAATAAAGCGTGAATTATTAACCTCTTGCAATTTGCAGGAGGTTTTTTTATACTCATTTGCATGAGTGAAAGCAGGAAAAAAGAAATACTGGCGTGTATAGGACTTATATTCGTAACGGTCAACTGGGGACTCAGTTTTGTATTCATCAAGTCCTCGCTTGATGTCATGCCGCCACTGTATATGCTGGGGATTAGGTTTACGATCGGTGGCGTTCTTCTGGCACTCATATTCTTTAAAAGACTTAAGAACTCGGGCAGAATATGCTTCATACACGGTTCGATAATAGGTGTTATCCTTTTTGTCGCCGAAGTCTTTCAAACGTACGGGTGCAAATATACCACTGCCGGTAAGAATGCGTTTCTGACGACCATATACGTGATCCTTGTTCCTTTCATGCATTATCTGTTCAATAAAGTTAAACCGAGACTTCGCTATATCATAGCGGCCGTTATCGGCTTCTGGGGTATAGGACTCATCTCGCTTACAGAGGCATTTTCGATAGAACTGGGAGATTCGCTCACGCTCATATGCGGTGTGTTCTATGCACTTCAGATTATAGTTATTGCCAGATACGCGGTTGCCGAAGACACGATCGTTCTTGTCATCTGGGAATTTGTAGTAACGGGGGTGCTGTCACTTGTTTTTGCACCTGTTGCATCGGGACCTGTGACTTCCGAGATGTTTACACAAGGCTCGGTCATCAGTCTTGTATTTCTTATTATATTTCCGACCATATTCGGATACGGACTGCAGGTCGTTTGTCAGAAGTACGCGCCTCCGGCTCCGGCATCCATCATCATGGGAATGGAAGCGGTATTTGCCGTTATTGCTTCGTATGTTGCCCTTAATGAGGTGATGACACCGCGAATGATAACCGGATGTATCATGATGATATTCGCCATGTTGATGGTTGAAATAGATATCATCAGTTATTTTTATCCGGATGAGTACCTTGACAGCGCATATTCGATCGATTATCCGAAACTGTATGAGGAGGGGAAACGCGGGATAATCTTTGATATAGACAATACACTTGTTATGCATGACTATCCGCCCAACGACAAAGCTGTCGGGCTTTTAAAGGAGCTGGATTCGCTTGGATTTAAGATTCTGTTTTTGTCAAATAACAAGGAGGGTAGGGTCAAGAGCTTCAGGGATGACAGTATCCCGCATGCGATGTATCTTCACAAGGCCGGAAAGCCGTCTCGCAAAGGTT
>JAEEJD010000053.1 GCA_016281675.1 Lachnospiraceae bacterium | reverse complement strand
ATCTCCCACGGATTGATGAATGTGTTGAGGTTGCTCGTGAACGTTCCGAGCCCGAATCCCGATGCGGACGATACGCCGTAGAATCCGCCGAGGATATAAAGGGTTATAAGACCTGCCGCACAGAACGCGGCAAACTCGGCAAGCACGATGCCCGCGCCCTTTCTCTCGGCAAGCTGCGTTATGATAAGCGCGGCAAGCACCATTCCCGCCATCGGCAGAAAATACGAATGAACGGCCACGCACATGAATCCGAGCGCGGCCCAGTAGAATACCTTTTTTGCATTACTGTCTATGAGTCCGTCATACACCCACAAAACAAGCGCCGCAATGATGAGCCACTGCGCGGCAAGTGCCGTGTGGAAATACATTCTCTGTATGACAGGGGCACTTATGACATAAAAGACGGATCCGATGACACAGCATATGTCGCTGTCGACAAAGCGCCTCAAAAGAAGGGACGCAAACCCTCCCATCAGCATGAACGACAGTATCCCGAACAAACCGAAATACTGAAATGTCTGCGGAAGAAGCGGACCAAAAAGCTTAAATATCACAGCCAAAAGAGGGATCGAATCGGTATATATTACCGACATGCTGTTTGGATATGAAAGGGAATCGATAAGACCTATCGGAAAATGCCACGGATCGCTCCTGTATGCGCACCATCCGATGTAGTGCTGGCGAAGATCGTGATCGTTGTTAAAGAGCCACCCCGTATCGGTAAAATCGAGGATCCTCGTGCCGTATATTCCGATGAACACAACGGCACCGATAAGCGCGCAAACAGCAAACAGTATCTTTGCCGGTATTCGTTTTACTAAGGTAGCCTGAGGCATATGCTGTTACCTAAATGACATTTATTACTTCGGCTGTTTCCAGTGCTTTTGCGACAAGCTCTTCGGAAACGTCGGCCAGTTTTTCTTCGGACTTTTTGATGACAGAAAGATTCGGCTTCGTTACGGGATGCTTTGCGACGAATATCGTACAGCAGTCCTCATAAGGAAGGATCGAAGTCTCGAACGTACCTATCTTCTCGGAGATCTCGATGATCTCCTGTTTGTCAAAACCGATAAGAGGCCTGAACACCGGAAGCGTGCATACTTCGTTCGTGACCGAGAGCGACTGGATCGTCTGGCTCGCAACCTGCCCGATGCTCTCACCCGTTATAAGGCCGAGACAGTCATTCTCTTTGGCAATATGTTCCGCGATCCTCATCATATATCTGCGCATGATTATCGTCAGTTCGTCATGAGGACACTTCTCGTATATCGCAAGCTGAATATCCGTAAAGTTGATCACGTGCAGACATATCGTCCCCGTATATCTTGCAACGATTTTTGCCAGGTCGACGACTTTCTGTTTTGCACGCTCGCTCGTATACGGAGGTGCGTGGAAATATACGGCGTCGATCTTGACACCGCGCTTTGCGACCATATATCCGGCAACAGGGGAATCGATACCGCCGGAAAGAAGAAGCATTGCTTTTCCGTTCGTTCCGATCGGCATTCCTCCGGGGCCCTTGATCTGTTTCGAATAAATGCACACATCCTCACGAACTTCCACGTTAAGTTCTATCTCTGGCTCGTGCACATCAACTTTCATACCGGGAAACGCATCGAGTATTGCCGCACCGAGTTCGCAGTTCATCTCGGTCGAGCGCACCGGAAACGACTTGTCCGCGCGTCTTGCAAACACCTTGAACGTGCCACATCCTTCCGGATATTCGTCTCCGACGTATCTGACAACGTCTTCGCGAAGTTTATCAAAACCGTCCTTTTCGACTCTGACCATCGGGCATATCGCGTTGATTCCGAACACGGTCTGAAGCGCTCCGACGACCTCGTCGAAATCGTAATCTGTGTGGCAGTCGACATACATCCTTCCCTGCGTTTTGGACACGGCGAATTCACCCTGCACGTGTCTTAGCGCAAGTTTCATCCTGTGCATAAGGGCGTCCTCGAACACATAACGGTTCTTGCCCTTGATAGCGATCTCCGCGTATTTGATTAAAAAGGTTGCGTATTTCATATTCGTTACCTTAACGGCGACTGTATTTTCTAAGCACAGGCAGCTCTGCCGAAAGAGCCTCCAGCGTATCGTTAAGTTCCGCTTCGGTCGATCCGACCGAAAGCGAAAATCGCAGCGTGGAGTCCAGAAGCTGTCTGCGAAGTCCTATGGCGGACAAGGTCGCACTCACGGACGGTTTGTTGCTTGCACATGCACTGCCCGAGGAAACATATATCTCTTTTGCCTCAAGCGCATGAAGCAGAACCTCGGCACGTACGCCTTCAAACGAAGCGCTTATGATATGCGGAGCCGTCCGGCCCACAGCCTCGCCAAGAGACAATCCTTCCTCTTCGGGTATGCCGTTGACCGTAACATCCGGAAGCTTACCGAGTTCTTCGATAAAGTACTTCTTCAGGTCATACAGCTTCTTTGTTTTGTTCTCCAAATCATCGTAAATAAGCTTTGCCGCAAGTCCGAGACCCGCGATCCCGGGAACGTTCTGGGTTCCCGAGCGCATTCCCTTCTGCTGTCCCCCTCCGAATATGGTCGGAAGAATCCTCGCTTTGGAATTTACATACAAAAAACCGACACCCTTCGGTCCGTGTATCTTATGACCGCTCACAGACATAAGATCGACCCCTGCCTTTTTCGGATCGAGTCTTATCTTTCCGAATGACTGTACGGCGTCGGTATGAAATATCGTCTTGGGATCGTGTGCCTTAACGGTTTGCGCAAGCTTCGCAATATCGTTAACGGATCCGATCTCATTGTTAACATGCATGATCGATACGAGTATCGTATCATCCTTAAGCGCTTCTTTTAATGTTGCGGGATCGACTGTTCCGTCACTTCTTACGTCAAGATACGTTACCGAAAATCCCTGCTCCTCAAGATGTTTCATCGTCTCGAGAACAGCGGGATGCTCCGTCTTGGTTGTGATAATGTGCATGCCGGCACGTCTGTGTGCCTCGGCACTTCCTATTATCGCAAGATTATCCGACTCGGTACCGCCCGAAGTGAATATGATCTCCTTCGGATCCGACTTCAGTATCTGCGCGATCGATTCCGATGATCGTCTTATCTCATTTTCAGCATTGACACCTGCCATATGCATGCTTGACGGATTGCCGAACACATCCTTCATGACATGTGCCACATATTCGGTTACTTCATCAAAAGGGCGCGTTGTCGCGCTGTTATCGAGATATATCATGATTCAACATTATATACAATCCATGACAGCACAACAAGTCCCGCAGTCTCGGTGCGAAGTATCCTTCTTCCCAATGTCACGGGCAAAAATCCCGCCTCTTTGGCAAGTTCTATCTCCTCATCCTCAAACCCGCCTTCGGGCCCTATGAAAACGGCCACTTTCGTACCCGGTCCGATATTGCTGATGATCTTTCTCGTTTCATTCATCGAATCGGGATCGGACAGTTCGTACGGTATGATTTTCGCGCCGAAGGTGCGGCAGTCGTCAAGCGCCTCCGACATTGTCATGACATCCGAAACCTCGGGTATAAAAGCGCGCTTTGACTGCTTTGCGGCAGCCTCCGATATCGCGTTCCATCTGGCGGTCTTCTTAGCGGCTTTATCTCCTGACAGTTTGACAACGGACCGCTTTGCGGCAACGGGTACTATCCTTGATGCTCCCAGTTCCACGGCCTTTGTGATGATCAGTTCCATCTTGTCAGCCTTAGGAAGAGCCTGATACAAAACAACTTCACAGGGCAGTTCGACATTGCTTTCCTTGACAAACAAAAGCGTCAGCTCCGCTGCATCATCCGTATAGCATTTGACGGCACAGCGGTATTCGTTTTCATCGCCCGGTACCATGACCGAAACTTCCTCGCCCTCTTTCATGCGAAGAACGTTTTTGATATGATTCCTGTCCTCACCGGTAACAAGGACCCTTTTTTCGGTCAGATCGATCCGGCTTCGATCCACAAAGAATCTGTACATAATCTGCCCGTCACTTTCGCTTCCCGGCCACGACGCCTACCCACTCTCCGTCATGAGATACTTCCAAAACCTCGAGCCCGTGCTCTTTACATGCGGCAACGACCGCATCCTCTTTATCCTCTATGATCCCGGACATGATGTATATTCCGCCCGGCTTTAAACATTCTATTCCCGCGGGAAGGAGCGGGATCAGCACCTCCGCCAGAATGTTTGCGGCAACTATGTCATATCCGTCACCGACCTGTTTTTGAACCGATTCGTCGTCTATAAGATTACCGATAATGAGTCTGAAACCTTTGTCGGACAGACCGTTTGAAGCCATGTTGTCTGCAACCGCAGGCTCGGCACACGTATCAAGATCTGTTCCCGTTATCTCTCCGGCGCCGAACTTATATGCAAGCACGGAAAGAACTCCGCTTCCCGTTCCGACATCAAGCATTTTGCAGCCCGGTTTGACATATTTGCGAAGAGCTCTGATGCAGAGTCTCGTTGTTTCATGCATTCCCGTACCGAACGCCGTTCCCGGATCGATATGGATGATCATACCTGTGTGATCCGGATCCTCGACTTCTTCCCACGACGGTATGAACAGAATATCATCGATGTAAAACTGATGAAAATACTTCTTCCAGTTGTTGAGAAAATCCTCATCCTCTGTCGTACTGTGAGTGATGAGGCAGCTCCCGACATTAAGGTAACTCTTCATGTCTGAAAGTTCCGCTCTGATATCGGCAAGAAGCTTTTCGTGATCCTCGGACGCGTCAAGATAGAACGACACGAAAGCTCTGCCGTCGTCCTCGCCCTGAGGCGGCATGATATCAACGAACATTCCCGCCAGTTCTTCTTCGGAAAGAGGTATGGAATCCTCTATCTGGGCGCCTTCAACTCCGAGATCGTCAAGCATGCTTATGATGATGTCTTCGGCTACCGTTGTTGTCTCTATTGTGTATCTGTCGTATTTCATCATTCCTCCGGATATAAACACAGGGCCTTCGGTCAAGGCCCTGGATTATCGTGATCAAATATGATCCGTTTTCTCTATTGTTATTCGACAACCACGTTGTCCACTTCATCGTTCTGAACGACACACACGAACGTCTTGCCGTTGTTGATCTCTATCTCGTTGCCGTCCATGTCATAGTATCTGATCGCGGACATATCGTAGTTCTTCTCGTTGACCTCACGCTTCCACGTTCCGGGTACGCATTTTCCTTTTGTACAGTACTGGATAGCGCCGCCGGAATGACAATCAAACGCAAGGTAATCCTTGTCGTCGAGCTGAACCCAGAAATTATACTGGATGATAACATTATCATACGATAACTGTTCGCCCGTAAGATCGTCGATCTGAGGACCGTCGTACTGGAATCTGTCGTACTTTCCGGTCTTCTCGTTGTAATCAAACCACGGTTTGTTGATCTTGTACTTGGGTTCTATATGCTTTGCGCTGTATCCGTTCTCGTTGGTAACTTCTTTGTCGAGATCGCAGAACTTGAACTTGCCCTTGTAGCCTTCGTAATGATCGCGACGGTATCCGAGCATGTCTATACCGGCATCGATACCTTTCTTGCTCGTATAAACATTATGAGGTGCCTGACGGTCGGTTGTCCTGTAGTACGTTACTTCTCCCGCGGGTCCGAGACCGTTGATGTTGTCAACGTAGTCCTTATCGAGAAGCTCAACCGCATATGATGCCTGTCCGAAATGGCAGTATATCGCATCAAACTCGAGTGCGGTATATACGAAATACTCACGGCAACTCCTGACGGAACCGATCTTATCGAGACCGTCATAATTCTCGAACACGCCCATCAGTCTCGTTATTCCGCCCTCAACGACATATTCGTACACAACATCCGCATAGCTGACGCCGCTCATGGGCTGCGCCGGTTTAAGGTTGTTGAGCATTATCGCAACGGGTCTTCTGTTTCCGATCTTCTCGTCAACGGGAAGTCCCGAAAGAAAGCTTCTCATCTGTCCTTCGGGCAGTGCATTCGGATCGTTCTCTTCCGTATCACCCCCCTGCTCCTTATCGTTCGAAGCAGGCGCCGGTGTAGCGGTCGCAGTTTCCGGCTGCTGCGCTGCCGGGGGCTCGGGATCGGAAGATGAGCACCCTCCGCATGATGTCAGCATAAGTGCACTCGCCAGACAGACCGCAACGATCCTGGCATATCTGTTTTTAATCATATCTTAAACCTTTTTGAATCCGCGTTTCCTTTTGTCAGACCCGGAATCCTCTCCTGCCTTTGAGGCCTTGTAACGCTCCACGGCGGACAGCGAATCATCCGTTGCCGCATCAAAATCTTTCAGAAGTTTCTTGGCGTCACTCGACAGTTTCGTCGGAGTCTGCACAACAAGTGTAACATATTGATCGCCCCGAACGCTAGCAGAACGTAAAGAAGGTACTCCCTTACCCTTTAACCTGATCTTTGTATCCGTCTGTGTTCCGGGCTTGACCGTATATGAAACCTTGCCGTCAACCGTATCTATGAGTATATCTCCTCCGAGTGCCGCCACCGCAAACGATACCGGTGCCGTGGAGAAGATGTCCATATCCTGTCTCTGGAATATAGGATGCGGAGCTATGATAACTTCAACCAGAAGATCGCCGCGAGGTCCGCCGTTCGTTCCGGGCTCACCCTTGTCGCGAAGTCTGACGCTCTGTCCGTTATCTATACCCGCAGGGATCGATACCGCAAGTTTCTTACGCGAAGAAATATATCCGAGACCGCGACAGTCGGGACACTTATCCTTGATCATCTTTCCTGTTCCCGAACAGTCGGGACATGTCTGAACATTCCTGACCGTTCCGAAAAGCGACTGGGACGTGAAGACAACCTGTCCCTTTCCTCCGCACTTCGTACAGGTTATCGGACTTGATCCGGGCTTTGCTCCCGTTCCGTGACAGGTCTTACATTCGTCCTTCTGAAGAGGTTCGATCTCCTTCTCGCATCCGAAGACCGCTTCTTCAAACGATATCCGAACGCTCGCGCGAAGATTGGCTCCTTTCATAGGACCGTTGTAGCTTCTGCCGCCTCCGCGAGACCTTCCGCCACCGAACAGATCTCCGAATATATCGCCGAAAATGTCGCCGAAATCCATCGATCCGAAATCGAACCCGCCGAATCCGCCGGGTCCACCCTGCTCAAATGCCGCATGTCCGAACTGATCGTACTGACGTCTCTTGTCCGGATCCGAAAGTACGGCATAAGCCTCGGAGGCCTCTTTGAATTTGGCCTCCGCTGTCTTATCGCCGGGATTCATATCGGGATGATATTTCTTGGCGAGTTTTCTGTATGCACTTTTTATCGCGCTGTCATCGGCCGTCTTCTCGACGCCGAGGACTTCATAATAATCCCTTTTGCTCTCTGCCATGATTGTCTATTATACTTCCTTGAAATCTCCGTCTACAACATCATCTGCTGCAGGACCGTCAGAGCTTGCGGCACCCATGTCGGGGCCTGCTCCTGTAAACTGACTCATATCCGGGCCGGCACCTGCACCCTGTGCTGCCTGACTCTGCTCATACATCTTCTCGAAAAGCTTCTGAGCCGCAGTCATTGCCTTTTCCTGCTGAGCCTTAAGCTCTGCAACCTGATCCTCGGTCATATTCTCGGGATCGGCCTTTCCTGCAAGTTCCTTAAGGGTATTGAGTTCAGCCTCAACATTTGCCTTATCCGATGCGTCAAGCTTGTCGCCGACTTCTTCCATTGCCTTTTCCGTCTGGAATACGAAAGAATCGGCATCATTCTTGGCATCAACCGCTTCCTTACGCTTCTTGTCTTCCGCCTCGTACTGGGCAGCTTCCTTGACAGCCTTCTCGATCTCGTCATCGCTCATCGATGTACCGGATGTGATCGTGATGTGCTGCTCCTTGCCCGTTCCGAGATCTTTTGCGGAAACGTTTACGATACCGTTGGCATCGATATCAAACGTAACCTCGATCTGAGGGATTCCGCGTCTTGCCGGAGGTATTCCGTCAAGTCTGAACTGACCGAGAGACTTGTTGTCTCTTGCAAACTGTCTCTCACCCTGTACAACGTTTATATCAACAGCGGTCTGATTATCCGCAGCTGTCGAGAAGATCTGACTCTTCTTCGTAGGTATCGTTGTGTTTCTCTCGATGAGGTGTGTTGCTACACCACCCATTGTCTCGATCGAAAGCGTAAGCGGTGTAACATCAAGAAGAAGGATCTCACCCGCACCGGCATCGCCTGCAAGCTTACCGCCCTGAATGGAAGCACCGAGTGCAACACATTCATCGGGGTTAAGAGATTTGCTGGGCTCTTTGCCTGTGAGCTGTTTAACCTTATCCTGAACCGCAGGTATTCTTGTTGATCCACCGACAAGGAGTACCTGTCCGAGATCCGATGCCGTGATGCCGGCATCCTTAAGAGCCGTACGAACAGGCTCTGCAGTCATCTCAACAAGATCATGCGTAAGCTCATCGAACTTTGCTCTCGTAAGGTTCATATCAAAATGCTTCGGACCTTCATTCGTTGCCGTGATGAAAGGAAGATTGATGTTTGTCGTTGTAGCGCTTGACAGTTCTTTCTTCGCCTTCTCTGCAGCTTCCTTAAGTCTCTGCATTGCCATCTTGTCGTTTGACAGATCAACGCCTTCGGCCTTTTTGAACTCGTCGAGCATCCACTGTGTGATCTTGTTATCAAAATCATCACCGCCGAGACGGTTGTTACCGCTTGTAGCAAGAACTTCGATGACACCGTCACCGATCTCGATTATAGATACATCGAATGTACCGCCGCCGAGGTCGTATACCATTATCTTCTGCTCTTTTTCGTTATCAAGACCGTATGCAAGAGCAGCAGCCGTAGGCTCGTTGATAATACGCTTTACATCAAGTCCCGCGATCTTGCCGGCATCTTTCGTTGCCTGACGCTGTGAGTCATTAAAGTATGCGGGAACGGTGATGACCGCCTCTGTGACTTTCTCTCCGAGATATCCTTCCGCATCGGCTTTAAGCTTCTGAAGGATCATTGCGGATATCTCCTGAGGGCTGTACTTCTTGTCCTCGATGTTTACTTTGTAATCGCTTCCCATTTCCCTCTTGATTGAAGAAACGGTATTCTCGGCGTTCGTAACCGCCTGACGCTTTGCAGCTTCACCGACAAGTCTCTCACCTGTCTTTGTGAATGCTACGATCGAAGGTGTTGTTCTTGCACCTTCCGTGTTTGTGATAACGGTGGGCTTACCACCTTCCATTACAGCTACGCAGCTGTTTGTTGTTCCTAAATCGATTCCAATTATTTTTCCCATGATATTTTCCTCCTGTATTCAAAATTTGTTGTAATCGTTTATTTATTATGAAACTACTGTACTACCCCGACCATACTCGGCCTGACCAGGGTCTCGTGATACATGTAGCCCTTTTGCAATTCCTGAGCGACCGTCCCGCTCTCGTACTCTTCGCTCTCGACCTGCATGACCGCATTGTGTATGTTCGGATCGAACGGCTGTCCGACCGCTTCTATCGGTTTCACACCGATCTTATCGAGTTCATCAGTCATCTGCTTGTATATCATCTGCATACCGCTGACAAACGCTTCATCGCTTCCTTCGGGAACATTTGCGAGTCCTCTTTCGAAGTTATCGATGACCGGAAGGATCTTCTCTACAACGTTTTTGACGCCCATGTCGAACATCTGTGATTTTTCCTTATCGGTACGTTTTCTGAAGTTCTCGAACTCAGCCATCTGGCGCTTTACCCGATCCTCGAGTTCCGCTATCTTCTCATCACGGGGATCTTTTTTGTTCTTCTTATCCTTCTTGCCGTGATGCTTTTTCTTCTCGTCCGCTTCATACTCTTCGTCCGGCTCCTCCGGCTGTTCCCCGGGTGTTTCTGCGGATTCTTCCGAAGTTACTTCTTCGGCAGGCTCCTCTTTGTTATCTTTCTTGTTTCCGGCCTTCTCTTCGGCCTCCTCCAAGATCTTCTCAACATCCTCCTCGAACTGTTCGGGTGATTCGATATCGATCTTCATTCCTTCTTCGTTACTCAATTTCTTCTCCTTCAAGTCTTCTTAAATATATTGTCAAGCTCATTGGAGAGCTTCTTCATCGTACTGAGAACCTTATCATAATCCATTCTCTTCGGTCCGATTATTCCTATCGTTCCGTGGATGCCCTCACCAAGCTCGTAAGTTGCCGTCACGACACTGCAGTCTTTCATGTTCTCTACCGGGGATTCCTCTCCGATGTATACCTGAATACCCTTTTCGTCCGAATGGGACAGGGTCTCGTAAACGATATCCGTCAGCTGCTTCTTCTCTTCAAATGCCGTTATGATCTCACTTGCACGCTCGTTATCCGCAAGCTCGGGGTATTTAAAGATATTATTCGCACCGCTCGTATATATTTCAAGGTCCTCATCGGCCTTGATCGATTCGGCTACCGCATCAATGACCTCGGAAATGATTCCTGCCTGTTCGCCCGCCTGCTGCTTCATCTTGCTGATGATCGAAAGATTGATGTCCTCGATCGCCATACCGTTAAGCGTGGTATTAAGCAGCATGTTGAGTTTTAAAAGTGTCTCGTCATCGATCGGTTCTTCTATATCTATGATCTGATTCTTGATCATATTGCCTTCAACGACAATGACCGCTACGATCCGGTTGGCTTCCATTCTCGAAAGCTGTATGAACTTGAGGCGGTTGATGTTATATCTGGGCGCCGAGATCATCGCAGCGTAGTTCGTGTTCACCGAAAGGCTCCTGGCCACCTGCTTAAGGAGGCGTTCCATCTTGTCGGCCTTCTCCACGAGCATGTCTTTCATCTCGTCCGTTTCGCGCTCACGTTCTTCGAGCTGCTGTTCTTTTTCGGCCATCAGCTGGTCAACGTAGAACCTGTATCCTTTATCGGAAGGAATACGACCTGCGGATGTATGGGGCTGCAGTATATATCCCATCTCAACCAGGTCAGCCATCTCGTTTCGTATCGTCGCCGAGCTTAAATCCAGACCTTCTATCTTGGATATCGTCCTTGATCCGACGGGTTCGCCCGTATCAAGATAGGTCTTTATTATGGCCAGAAGTATCTTTTTCTTTCTGTCATCCAGCGTCAAGGCTGCTTCCTCTCTCCTTGAGATCTTTGTTAGCACTCGACTCGTTAGAGTGCTAACATCTGTACATACTGTACCACCGCCCATATTTAATGTCAACATATAAAAGAAGAAAAATTTGTGAAAAAATCACACGAAATGAAAAAATCGACTGTTAGTCGAAAAAAGTTCTTGACAACGATCACGAGCGGTCATATACTAAAACCGACCGGTGGTCGAGAAAGGGGAAAGCGCCATGAAAAAGGGAGAAAAAAGAAAACAGGAACTGCTGAAGATCGCATACGACATGTTTCTCTCGAAAGGATATGAGAACACCAGTGTCGACACGATCATCGAAGAGGCGGGAATCGCCAAAGGAACTTACTACTACTATTTCGAAAGCAAGGAACAGATGCTTGAGGAAGTATGTATGATGATGATCGCCACACAGGCGGAAAATGCGAAGCACATTCTTGAAGCCGACATTCCGATACCTCAAAAGGTAGTCGGGATCATATCATCTTTTCGTCCGGCGCAAAACGAGCAGGAGATCGGCGATACGCTTAACCGTCCCGAAAACGTGCTCATGCATGACAAGGTGGGACACAGGATCATAGAAACGGTTGCACCGCTCGTATCCCGGGTTGTTGAAGAAGGTATCAGTGAAGGGATCTTCAACTGCGATAACGTATTCGAACGCGTGAGGATGATACTGATCGTCAGCAATACCCTTTTTGATGACTACAGCTTTACCGGTAACGACATAGAGGTCTTTATAGACCTTGTCGAGAAATTGCTTGGCGCAACTCCCGGAACAATGAGTTTTGTAAAGGAACTGATACTGCACTGATCTCATATTTATTAGGAAAGGAAGATCAAAATGGAACACTATGTATATAAACCGAAAAAATTCTATGCGATCGTATTCGCCCTGACATGGGGATTCTGGATCATCGCTTTACTGTTCAAAAACAACACACCGCTTTTATTCTTATTCATGCTGCTCGGACTCATAATGCCCGCTGCAACCGCAGTCGTAACCGTGCTCACTTCAAAGAACCGGATGCTCATATCCGACCTTAAGCGAAAGATAGTCGGATTCTACAGGATCAAGCCGCTGTATATTCTTCTGCCGGTACTCGTATTCGGAGTGATCGTTGTTTGTTCCATCGGAACATCCGTGCTGTTTGGAGGATCTGCCGAGCAGTTCTCGTTCACGGACGGATTTTCGTTCTCGATAGGCGGAACATCGGCACTTCTGACCATACTTCTTGCCTCCGTTATCGAGGAGCTCGGCTGGAGAGGTTACGGAGAAGATGCCGTGGGTTATTACCACAACTGGTTCAAGGAATCCGTTATATTCGGATGTGTGTGGGCATGCTGGCATATTCCGCTCTTCTGGATACCCGGAACATACCACTACGGCCTGAAGGAACTCGGAATCGTATATGTGCTGAACTTTCTGATAAGTGCCGTCGCGGTTGATTTTCTGCAGACGTGGGTATACGTCAGGAACAACAGAAGTATGCTCGCAACGATCATCTTCCATCTCTTCCTTAACATTATGCAGGAGAAGATCGCAATGACACCCGAAACAAAGATTATAGAAACGTTCTTTGTATTCCTTGCGTCAGGCATTGTCGTTCTTACTAACAAGAAGATGTTCTTTGAAACGGATCACGTGGGAAGACTCTTGGAAAAGCAAGAGGAGGATGATAATGCAAAGAAAGAGTAATTTCGGAAAATTCCTGCTGCTTTGGACGGGAGAGCTTATCTCGTCCATCGGCGGCGGACTGACAAGCTTCGGTCTTGGAGTGTATATATTCAGGCTGACCGGCAGTGCCGCGAACATGGCTGTCGTAACTCTCCTCGGATTCCTTCCGACTCTTCTTCTGAGCGTACCGGCGGGAGTTCTGGCAGACAGATATGACCGCCGGCTTCTCATGATGATCGGTGACGGATTCTCCGCACTCGGTATTATATACATCCTTGTGTGTATGATGCGAGACGGTGCGAGTCTTCCTCAGATATGTATCGGAGTATTTATCAGCGCCGTGTTCTCCGCCCTGCTTGAGCCGTCATTTCGTGCCACGATCACGGACCTTCTTACAAAGGAGGAGTATTCCAGGGCAAGCGGACTCGTATCCCTTGCAGGAAGCGCAAGATATCTTTTCTCGCCGGTGATCGCGGGATTCCTGCTGACGATCAGCGATGTCAAACTGCTGCTTGTTATCGATATATGTACGTTCTTCCTGACGGTCATAAGTGCCGCTGTTGTCAGAAAAGGAATCGGTGCAAGTATTATCGAAAACAGGGAATCTTTTGCCGAGAGCATCAAAGGAGGATGGAAAGCCATCCGGGCCAAAAAAGGAATCTTTATACTTGTCATCGTGTCATCTGTCATCACCATGTTTATGGGAATGTTTCAGATACTTGCGGAGCCTCTTATCCTCTCTTTTTCCGATTCGGCAACACTCGGGATCTCCGAGACTGTCTGCGCATGCGGAATGCTTGTAAGCGGATTGATCCTGGGGATCAGGGGGATAAAGAAACACTACGTCGGAGTCCTAATACTCGCGCTGGCACTGGCCGGTGTATTCATGTTCGGATTCGGAATGTATGAGAACATCATATTGATATGCTGTTTCGGATTTCTGTTCTTTGCGGCACTTCCGTTTGCAAACAACAGTCTCGATTATCTGGCAAGGACCAATATCCCGGATGAGGTTCAGGGACGTGCGTGGGGACTGATCGGTTTTCTCTCTCAGATGGGATATGTGGTCGCTTATGCGATATCCGGCGTTGCAGCCGATGCACTCGGAAGATCTACCGGACTCGGGGTAGGAAGAGGCTCGGCAATCGTTGTTCAGATCGCCGGCATATGCCTCTTTCTTACCGCATTGTGTATGTACCCTATAAAGAGCATCAGAGATTGTGCCTAAAGCGCTTCCTCTACTGCCTTTCTCACCTTGTCCATATCTTCGGTCGGCTCAAAGCGGGAGATGACCTTCCCCTCTCTGTCGACGAGGAACTTGGTGAAGTTCCACTTGATGTATGCCTTGTCGCCGAACGCTTTATTGTTCATCTCGGTAAACTTTTTAAGGGCCGCATTCTTAAGCCCTCTGCCGAATCCGGAAAAAGGTTTCTGTTCCGCAAGATACGCAAAGAGCGGATCCGCATCATCTCCGTTCACGTTGATCTTTGCAAACTGAGGAAACTTCGTTCCGAACTTCATCGTACAGAATTCGTGTATCTCCTCTTCCGATCCCGGTGCCTGATTGGCGAACTGATTACAGGGAAAATCGAGGATCTCGAATCCCTTGTCCCGAAGATCGTCATACATCGCCTCAAGCGGCTCATAATGCGGAGTAAAGCCGCATCCGGTGGCGGTATTGACGATCAGAAGAACCTTCCCTTCATAATCTTTAAGATTCACTTCATTACCTTTTCTGTCCTTTACGGTAAAATCATAAACTGTAGCCATAACATACCTCCTGTCTGTTGATCGGTCCGATCTAAATTATCTTGCAAGCTTAAGAACCTGATCTGAATTGTCCGTAAGACTTGCTTTTGTTGAAAGATCATCACAGCATATATCGTAGTCGCCTTTAAAGGCCTCAACCTGAGCCCGACCGTTCTTATCTGTCACGATCTCTGTATCCGTCCACCATTCCTTCTTTACGAGCTTTTTAAGCATTTTATATGAAGGCTTGAGTGAATTGTCCTTCCTGACATAACCGCTCGGAGCGTTAAGCCAGGCTCCGTCCCTGTAGTCCCAGGTGGTTATCGCTTCAACAAGCGGGTGCTCAAACAGTATCCTGTACATTTCTTCTATCTCTTTGGCCTGACGCTTCTCTCCTTCGGGAGTCGTAGGCCATGTGTCAACCTGCCAGTCATTCAGGTCATCAATGTGCGGCGGCATGAGTTCGCCCGATATGATCGTATTTTCCGTAAAATGGATGGGAAGTCCGAAATTGGAAAATCTGTCCAAAACCTCTTCAAGCTTTTCCTTTCCCCAGTATCCCTGATGCTGGTGCGACTGGATCCCTATGGCGCTTATCGGAACCCCGGCATTCAGGCAGCCGTTGATAAGTATCTGATAATCTATCGAGGTGTTAAAATCATTGAGCAGGAGTATCGCGTCGGGATTGCTCTCATGAGCTCTTGCAAACACTTCTTTTACAAGACCTATGCGTCCCTTATCCTTGCATATTCTTGTCACCGCATTATCATATTTGTCGAAGACAGGCATGATAACGACTTCATTAATGACATCCCACATATCAATTGTACCGGCAAATCCGGATACTTCCCTGTCTATCCTATCAAGCTGTTTCTTCAGGATCGTTTCGTTATCGTATTTCATCAGCCAGTCTGCACATTCGGTATGCCAGCACAGAGGATGTCCTTTAACCTTGACCCCTTTACTCTTAAGATACTGTGCCGTCTTCATGAGTCTGTCATGATCAGGCTTACCTTCTTCGGGTTCATACATACCCCAGTAAAAAGGAAGAGTGGCATAATTGAATATCTCAAGCCAGCTGTCCGTAAGCTTCTTATACTCATCTGTTTCATCAGATACATAAGGGATAAAATCAAACGCTCCGCATCCGAACAGGAACGCGTGATTATTCTGGCTGATCTTTATTCTGCGACACGACAGCGGTTCTCCGCTTTCATCGGTAAATCTGATATTCTTATTCACCTTTCTGTGGTCGATACTCATGCTTCACTTCCTCCTTTTATTTTCAGTCCCTTTTTCCATACCCCGGAAAGATAGAATGCCCATGTGATCATGAATCCCACTCCGAGGCCGTAATACCCGTTCAGCCAGATTACCTTATATCCCATAAACGAACTGTACCTGATGTCATCGATTATCCTCAAATGTCTGATTCTATGTTTTTCATAATATCATCTTATCGGAACATGCGACCTATTATTATCCGAACGGATATATGTCATTTTTTGTTGACGCGGCCGCAATAAAAAACGGAGCCGGTTTGTGAACCGACTCCGTCGCTTGTGTCAAATTTTAAATCCTTTTAACAGATCACCCAGGGAAGTTCCGATATCTTCCGATTCGGGGATCGCAACACTGTCATCTTCGGGAGACGGTTCTTCGGGATTCTCCAAGAGAGCTTTTATAGAGAGCGATATCTTGCCGTCCTTGATCTCAATGACCTTTACATCTACTTCCTGTCCCTCCTTGAGAACGACTCCGGGATGTTTGATCCTCTCGTGTGATATCTGAGAGATGTGAACAAGCCCCGACAGGCCGTTATCAAGATCGACAAATGCACCATAATCTTTGATCGTGGCAACTACGGCATGAAATACCTGCCCTACTTTGACATCGGATATTTTCTTCTTCCGGTTGTCTTCCTGTCTCTCCTTCTGAATCTCCCTGGCAGACAGGATCAGTTTGTCATCGTCGATATCGGCTTCAAAAACCCTGACCTCAAGTTCCTTTCCAAGGAACGGATTACAGTCATCTATCCTCTCTGTCGATAATCTGGAAGCGGGAATAAATGCTCTTATACCCTCAAAATCAGCAACGACTCCTCCTTTTACTATACCCGTAACGGTAACGGTAATATTTTCCTGAGATTCTTTCAGTTCCTTTGCTTTTCTCCATGCCAGAAGCGCATCCGTATCATGAACACCGTCACCCATCAGGCTGTAGGATTCTTCCAGCATATCCTCATAGTCCTTCATAGTCTCTTCCATCTCATTTCCTCCCGAGTGATTTTCTCCGATCATGATAGCACAGTTCCCGTATCCGACTCAAGATACGGGGTTATGTGTCATATCATTGTATATCAGATAACGATCCGGTATCCGACCTTCATCTGGTTTACCATATCGCCGAGTTCTTCCTTAAGTATTCCGAAAGCCCTGTCCTTGGTACAATGGCCCGTACAGATATACTCTACACCGGTGCCGCGTATCTTTCCGGCAACTTCTCTTATCTCTGCATCCGTTTTGTTAAACAGATGTAATCCGCCGATGAGGCCGTATACCTTTTTGTCGGGGAAAGTCGCCTTTACTTCATTTATTATATTACCGGCACCGCCATGCGAACACGAATTAAGGATAACCAGGCCCTTATCCGTATCAAGCACCAGACTCTGCTCATGAGAAAAATCGTCCGGTTTCCATCCGCGCGAAGTTTTCCT
>JAEEJD010000005.1 GCA_016281675.1 Lachnospiraceae bacterium | reverse complement strand
GAAACCGTGATCTCAATGCGCGGTATCAGTAAAAGATTTGATCTTAAGAGAGCCAATGAAGGCGTCGATTTTGATCTGTATAAAGGTGAGATCGTGTCGCTGCTCGGTGAAAACGGCAGCGGCAAGACCACACTTATGAATATGCTTGCAGGCATCTATTTCCCCGATGAGGGGCAGATATTTGCGGGCGGAAGAGAAGTGAAGATCAGTTCACCCGCCGAAGCATACGCACTTGGCATAGGTATGGTGCATCAGCATTTCAAGCTTGTTGATGTATTTACCGCATGGGAGAACATCGTACTCGGGATAGAAGACAAGTACGATGTTCCCGCCGCCAAGGCGAAGATAAGACAGATCTGCGACAGGTACGGATTTGTCGTGGATCCGGATAAGAAGATCTATAACATGACGGTCAGCGAGAAGCAGACCGTAGAGATCGTCAAAGTGATTTTCCGCGGAGCGGACATCCTCATACTTGACGAGCCTACGGCGGTTCTGACGCCGCAGGAGACAGAGCGTCTGTTTGATGTTATGCGTAACATGAAGCAGGACGGCAAATCCATAATAATCATCACACACAAACTGAATGAAGTAATGGCCATTTCCGACCGCGTTGTCGTGCTTCGCCGCGGCAAGTATGTCGGACAGCTCGAGACAGCTTCCACCAATCCTCAGCAGATGACGGATATGATGGTAGGACGTGCCGTCACGCTTGATATCGAGCGCCCCGAGCCGGTTAATCCGACTAAGAGGCTTGTGATCAAGAACATTAACGTCACCGATGTCGAGGGCGTACGGAAGGTCAAGAACGTCAGCTTCTACATGAACTCGGGAGAGATACTCGGTATCGCGGGTATTTCGGGAAGCGGACAGAAAGAATTGCTTGAGGCTATAGCCGGGATCCAGAAGACGGATACGGGTTCCGTTATATACATAGACGAGAACGGGAAAGAGACCGAACTTATCGGAATGCATCCGAGAGATATAAGAGAGCTCGGAGTGGCATTGTCATTCGTTCCCGAAGACAGGCTCGGAATGGGGCTTGTCGGTAACATGAACATTTCCGAGAACATGATGCTTCGGACTTTCGGCGAGAGCCATAAATGGTTCACGGACCGAGAGAAGCCGAGGCGTGTTGCGGAGAATGTAGTTGATGTCCTGGAGGTTTCGACACCGGGACTTGATACACCGGTCAGGAGACTGTCCGGAGGTAACATCCAGAAGATACTCGTCGGGCGTGAGATATCATCGAATCCCAAAGTGCTTCTTACGGCGTACGCGGTCAGAGGTCTTGATATCAACAGCTCGTACAAGATATACGATCTTATCAACGAGCAGAAGAAAAAGGGAGTCGCGGTACTGTTTGTCGGTGAGGACCTCGATGTTCTCATGCAGATAAGCGACAAGATAATGGTACTGTGCGACGGTGAGGTAAGTGACATCGTGGATGCGAAGAAAGTCACGAAGAATGAGATAGGACTTCTCATGACAAGTCTGGAAGGAGCGAAGCGCGATGAACAGTAAAGCCAAAGAGCCGCTCATTCATCTGACCAAGCGCGGCGCCATTCCGACATACAAAGCGATGACGATAAGAGTGCTTGCCGTAGTGGTTGCACTTATCGTATGCGCACTCGTTACGGGTATCACGACGGGCATCAACCCGCTGGGAGTATATTCATCTATAGTTGCCGGAGCATTCGGCTCTGCGCGCAAAACATGGATCACGCTGCAGGACGTATCGATACTTCTCATCATCGCCCTGTCACTCACGATCGCTTTCAGAATGCGTTTCTGGAACATCGGAGGAGAGGGACAGGTGCTTATGGGGGGTCTCGGTGCAGCTGCATGCATGATCTGCCTTGACGGCAAACTTCCGAACGCCGTTGTCATGATCCTGATGCTCATATCAAGCGTCGCGCTCGGAGCATTGTGGGGATTTATTCCTGCACTTTGCAAGGCACTCTGGAATACGAACGAGACGCTTTCAACCCTGATGATGAACTACATAGCGACCCAGCTCGTGCTGTTCTTTACGATACTTTGGGAGGTTCCGAAAGGCTCCGGAAAGATCGGTATCATTAATCAGAATTCGCATACGGGTTGGCTTCCTCAGGTGTTCGGATCAAAGTATCTTCTGCCGATACTTGTCGCAATGGTCGTTACCGCGTTCGTGTATGTCTACATCAAATACACGAAGCACGGATACGAGATCAGGGTTGTCGGAGAGTCACCTAAGACGAGTATATACGTCGGCATAAATGTTAAGAAAGTTTTCATCAGGACGATGCTTCTGTCGGGAGGACTGTGTGGTCTGACGGGACTCCTGCTCGTTGGCGGAATCAATCACACGCTTACGTCGACGATATCTGACGGGCGCGGATTCACGGCTGTTCTTGTGTCGTGGATGGCTCAGTTCAATCCGTTCGCAATGATCGTAACAAGCTTTATAATCGTATTCATGGACAGAGGTGCGGGAGAGATCGCAACGAGGTTTGATCTCAACCAGTCATTCGGAGACATCCTGACCGGCATCATACTGTTCTTTATCATAGGCTGTGAATTCTTCGTAAATTATGAGGTCCATTTCAGGAAGAAGAGCCGGAAGGAGGCAGGGTCATGTTAGGATTTCTTGCATTTATACCTCGTGCGGTCGCACAGGGAATACCGCTTCTTTTCGGATGTACCGGAGAGATCGTCACGGAGAAATCAGGTAACCTCAACCTGGGACTTCCCGGTGTCATGTATGTCGGTGCTATAAGCGGTGTGATCGGCTCGTTCTTCTATGAGAATTCGGTCGGCGACGGAAACGTCAATGCCGCACTTGCGGTACTGATACCGCTTCTGTGCTCGGTTGTCGGCTCTCTTATAATGGGACTGATATACTCGTTCCTGGTCGTTACTTTCAGAGCCAATCAGAACGTTACCGGTCTTGCCATGACAACGTTCGGTGTGGGATTCGGAAACTTCTTCGGAGGTTCCCTGATCAAGCTTTATAAGGCCGATATCCCCTCGATATCTCTGTCAAAGACAAGCGCCGTGTTCAGGACACAGCTTCCTTTTGCAAAGAGCCTCGGTTGGTTCGGCGAACTGTTCTTCTCATACGGATTCCTCGCTTATACTGCGATAATAATTGCACTCATAGTGGCATACGTTTTCAAGAAGACGAGAGTCGGACTGAACCTTCGCGCCGTCGGCGAAAATCCCGCCACCGCGGATGCCGCAGGTATCAACGTTACCAAATACAAGTATATTTCTACATGTCTCGGATGTGTTATCGCAGGGCTCGGAGGACTGTATTATGTTATGGACTATGCATGCGGTATATGGTCTAACGATGCATTCGGTGACAGAGGATGGCTTGCGATAGCGCTTGTCATATTCACGCTCTGGAAATCCGATCTGGGTATATTTGCATCCATTCTTTTCGGAGGACTGTACATACTGTACCTGTACATCCCGACCGGAATGGAGCATATGGAACTTAAGGAACTTTACAAGATGATTCCCTATATTGTAACGCTTGTTGTACTGATATTTACGAGTATGAGAAACCGTCGCGAGGACCAGCCTCCGCAGAGTCTCGGTGTGAATTATTTCAGGGAGGAGAGATAAATGGAGCTTCTTGAACAGCGGATAAAAAAGGACGGAGTAGTCAAGGCGGGTAATGTCCTTAAGGTCGATTCGTTTCTTAATCATCAGATCGACATCGATCTTCTTAACGAGATCGGAAAAGAATTCAAGCGGATTTTCTCCGATGTTGAGGTTACCAAGATACTTACCGTTGAAGCATCGGGAATTGCCATCGCGGCGATCGTCGCACAGTATTTTAACGTGCCTGTTGTGTTCGCCAAGAAGAGTCAGTCGATCAATCTTGACGGTTCTGTTTACACGACAAAGATAGAATCGTTTACACACAAAAGAGTGTATGATGTCATCGTTTCAAAGAAGTATCTTTCACCCGAAGATAAGGTCATTGTAGTTGACGATTTTCTTGCAAACGGATGCGCGGCCGACGGACTCATCGACATAATAAAAGAGTCCGGAGCGAAGCTTCAGGGAGTCGGGATCATAATCGAAAAAGGATTTCAGGACGGCGGAAAGCGGCTCAGGGAGCGGGGTATCAGAGTTGAGTCTCTTGCAATAGTCGATGCGATGAATGACGAAACAGGTGAGATAACGTTCAGACATTAGGACGTTTTTGCGACAGAAAAATGTTAGTTAGTGCTAACAACTTGACTATATTTTTTTGCATGATAAAATGATATCAGAAGAGTATTCCGATATCATTTTTTCTATTCGTTTTTTATCTTTTGTGAGGAGAGAATTACATGGCGGAGAAGAAGCCGTACACGTATGAGCAGATCGTTAAGAAAGTAAGAAAAACATTCGAGAACGCAGATGCTCGTGAAGTGTTCGAACATGTGGCAATAGAAGTTGACATTGTCGGAGAAGGTGCGGGAGCTTTCTATTTTGAAGTTGCGGAACGCGCCTGCACGATCGAACCGTACAACTATTACAATCATGACGGAAGGATAATCGCAACCGCGGATGTGGTGATGAAACTGGCCACACAAAGGATGGGTGTTCGCGAAGCATGGCATAAGGGCGAGATCAAATACGAGGGTAACGAAGTAAAGTTCAATCTGATCCTCGACAAGGTCAAGCTCAAATCCAAGTAATGCGATTCATCGCGTGCTATTCGACAAGAGTCACACCTTCCGGTATAACGGCATTTGCGGTCATTGAATAATTGGTATAGTACACAACAAACCCCGGTTTTGCACCCGAGGGTTTTTTTATTTCTTTTCTTTTGACATAGTCGATCTCAACTTTTCCCATGCTCCGTCCGCTTGAATAATATGCGGCAAGACTTGCGGCTTCCTCAAATGCTCTGTCGGGAAGTTCTTTGCCTTCGCACTTTACTATAACGTGACTACCCGGCATCTTCTTTGCATGAAACCACCAGTCGCCGGTGTTTGCTGTTTTGAAGGTGAGTTCGTCATTCTGGTAATTGTTCTTGCCGACATATATCGTAAAACCATCGGAGGACGTGTAGCAAAAAGGTTTGCTCTTTGCGCTTTTTGTTTTGGCATTTCCTTTTCGCCTTATATAACCGCTGTCAGTCAGCTCGTCTTTGATCTGTGCAAGATCCGCTTCACCGGTTGCGATATCAAGACTTGCCATTATGCTTTGAAGATGTTCGATATCGGCTCTTGTCTCTTCAATCTGTACCGTAACCGCTTCTTTTGTACGCTTCAGTTTATTGTATCTGTCGAAATACTTTACCGAATTCTCCATCGCACTCATCGTCGGATCGAGAGGGATCGTGATTTTCTCATTTGTATAATAGTTGTCGCATGTGATCCTGTCTGCACCTTCCGGCGCACCGTAACCGTACGTTTGGAGAAGTTCGCCGTATACCCTGAACTTATCCATCTTGTCCGTATCTTTAAGCTGCTTTTCCTGAAGATCGAGCTTCTTGACATTCCTCTCGAGCGCAGTCGTTACGATCTTGCGAAGGTCCGCGCTTTTCTGGCGCATCCTCGTATATACATTCCGGTCGGCGTAGTAGGAGATGAGCATGGCGGATACGGTATCGAAAGGTTTACGCTCAAATCCTTCGTACTGCGAAAGCGGTACAACTTCAAACTCCACCGGAGTGCCGCTCTCATCCTTTATCACCGCGGGGCGAAAATCACACGTTTCGATCTGTTTATCAAGTCGGGTCAATTCGCCTACAAGTTTACATAACTCCGATTCGCTGTATGTGTTGGCACCCCTGTCACTGTCAAGACCTGCCCGCTCACACAGGCTTTCGGCAAGCGCCGGGGAGAATCCGATGAAAGTTGTATAAAGGGATCTTACGAGGGGGATAGGTTTACATAAATAAGTCATATTGTCGTCCGTATTAGATTGACATAATAGAAAATTATGTAACTCAATCTTGCCCTCGGTCTTCGGTATGAAATACTGTCTTCCGGGCAGGACTTCCCTGACGGATGAGACGGCCGCACTGACGTGCTTGATACTGTCTATTATTGTTCCGTCGGGTTTCCTGAAGATTATGTTCGAGTGCTTTCCCATCAGTTCGACGGTAAGGATCTTCCGGCACAGATCACCCATTTCATCGAGATGCTCAATCTCAAATTCGATGATCCTCTCGAGTCCCGGCTGAGTTATGTCAACCAAATGTCCGCCGGATATATGTTTCCTCAGAAGCATACAAAAGTTTGGCGCCGTCATCGGAGCCTGCTTGTTCTCATCCGTAAGGTACACAAACGGAAGAGAGGCTCCTGCTGATATGAGGAGCCGCTCATTTGCTTCTTTAGTCTTGATGGTGAGCAGAAGTTCATCAGCCTCCGGCTGCACGATCTTGGAGATCCTGCCGCCGACAAGAGCCGTCTTCAGCTCATCGGTAAGAGCTCTTATTGTGATACCGTCAAGTGCCATGTGATGTATTCTACAATAAAAATCGGTTTATTTAAATACACAATATTTCAGTCCAGATTAATCTTCTTCCTGTTTATGATCAGGCATACGGCATAGTATATGATGGCCTGTATGAGTGTAATGACCATGATTATGGCAAACATGTTCCTGTAAACATGTCCGAATGAGGCATCAATGTTATCCGGCGATGAGGTCATCAGCTGCCAGAATCCCGATCCCAGAAACGCAACCTGTGACAGCAGCTGGTTGAGAATGTGGAGACCTATTATGCACAGGATGGCACCGAGGACCTTATGCTCCTGCCAGAGTTGTCCTATGCTTATACAAAAATACATGCACAGTACCCCGGCGATCGGTGTGATAAGGACCATCAGTATCAAAATCATCCTGAAGCCAGGATCGTCGAGGCCCATGAAAGAAGTCATTTCGGTAAATGCCGTCATGAGTTCTTCCCGGGATATATTGACTGTTTTGATGAAACCGCTGCCTGCGATCATTATGGATATAAATGTACTTACGTATGAAAGGAACAGCCATGCAGCCCCTGTTATGACTTTTGAGTGGATTATCATATCCGTTTTAACGGGCAGCGTAAATGTCAGATAACCTTCGGAAGTATAAAGGTTTTTGTAGTAACGTATCACCAGATAGATTATGGTCACGACATTGGCTGCGATTATACCGATGTAATACAGACCGACGAATGAGAACATAAATATACTCATCCCGAGTGATTCCGTGGTGTGCGGAATGGTACTGATAACAACAGCGGTAAGGATTCCCAGTACGATCAGCGCTGCATCCAAAGATACCGGCACTTTCCAAGTGGCGATAAAATCATGTTTTATAAGTTTTCTTAACATTTGAACACCTCCCTGAACAGGCCGTCTACCGACTTACCCTCGTTACTCCTGATCTCGTCGACGTTACAGAAGCGGACTATCTCTCCCTGCTTCAGGAAAATAACCTCATCAAGTATGTTTTCCACATCGGAAATGAGATGGGTGGAGATCAGGATAGAAGCCTTCTCATCATAGTTTGTGATTATCGTATTTAAAATATAATCCCTTGCTGCGGGATCGACACCGGCTATCGGCTCGTCGAGTATATAGAGGTCGGCCCTTCTGCTCATAACAAGGATAAGCTGGACTTTTTCCTTTGTTCCTTTTGAGAGGGTACGAAGACGAAGCTTCGGATCTATACCGAGCTTTTCCAGCATGCCGTATGCCCGCTCGGCCTCAAAATCCTCGTAGAAATCCGTAAAATAGTCGATGGTTTCTTTGACTGAAGCGGTTTTTCCGAGATAAGTGGTATCGGGGAGATAGGATATCACCTTTTTGCTTTCGACACCGACCGGGTTACCTTTTACCGTAACGCTTCCGCCTGTAGGCTGAAGCAGCCCGCAGATTATCTTGATCAGTGTTGTCTTACCGCTTCCGTTCGGTCCGAGGAGCCCCGTGATGTGTCCGCTCTCGAGCTCGAAGTTCAGATCGTTAAGTGCGATCACACTTCCGTATTTCTTTGTAAGAGAGTCTACTTTTAATAATGAACTCATGATTCCTCCTTAATAATTGTCTTCCACCAGTTTAAGTACTTCGTCCCTGCCAAGACCCAGCCGTTTCATCTGTATGATGAAACTGTCCACTCCGACGGAGGCGATCCTTTTCCTGAGCGACTCGATCATGTTTGTGTCGTCCGTTACATAACGGCCGCTGGTGCGTTCGGTATGCATCAGTCCTTGCCGTTCCATTTCACTCAGCGCCCTTTGCATAGTATTCGGATTGACCGAAGCCGCGGATGCAAGTTCCCTTACACTCGGTACCTTGGATCCGGGAGACAGCACCCCCGATACTATGTCATATTCCATGTGTTCTATTATCTGAACAAATATAGGACGATCAGAATCCAGGTTCCATGACATATTCGTTCTCCTTTCGTTTATATTCGCGTTTGTGTTATTGAAGTAGTGTATTAGAACACTAGTACAATAGGATAATAATACAAGCCGGATATTTTGTCAAGAGGATCCCAAAAGGCTTTTCCCTTGACGATATTTGCCTGTTTAACTATAATATATGAAGATTTTCACCCGATCGGAAGGATAAGAGATGCTTAAAAGTATGACCGGCTTCGGCCGTTCCGAATATATCGACGCAAAACGCAAGATCACGGTCGAGATCAAGGCCGTCAACCACAGATATCTGGACTGCTCCATCAAGATGCCGAAGAAGCTCGGCTTTTTTGAGGCGTCTATCAGAACACTTCTCAAGGATTACATCCAGCGCGGTAAGGTCGATGTTTTTATCACTTACGAAGACTACACCGAAGACAATTTCAATCTCAAGTACAACAAGGACATGGCCAAAGCGTATCTGTCATATCTTAATGAGATGGCGGATGAGTTCGGCATTGAGAATGATGTAAGGGTCTCATCGCTTTCAAGATATCCCGAAGTTTACTCGCTTGAAGAGACGAATGTCGATGAGGACGAGATATGGTCCGATCTTGACAAGGTCATAAGGGAAGCAGCCGAGTCGTTCGTGCAGTCTCGTATCAAAGAAGGCGAGAACCTTAAGCGTGATCTTATCGATAAGCTTGACACGATGCTTTCATACGTCGATGAGATTGAGAGCCGTGCACCCGAGATCATAGAAGAATACAGGAAGAACCTGTTTGATAAGGTCAGGGATCTTCTGGCTGACTCGGCTATCGATGAATCGAGGATACTCGGAGAGGTCACTCTT
>JAEEJD010000052.1 GCA_016281675.1 Lachnospiraceae bacterium | reverse complement strand
TTCTCAAAGTACTGAGTGGAGAAGTTGACCGCATCGTTTTCAGAATCGGTATATGATGCCTCGTATTTCAGATAGTATTTTGTCTTCGGAGGATAGTTCTCCTCGTTCGCGAATTCTTCGTCGCAAATTTTCTGGATCTCGGGATCCTGTGTCGTGAAGATGGACAGACCTCCGCTGTAAAGCGCATTGTATGCCTGGGTATACGAATAACCGAGGTTCTCCTGAAGATCACTTAAAACCTGCTCGGTCAGCTCATCGACAAAGTATGTGTAGATCGTCTTCTTCTCAACCTTTTCGTTGACGACCTGAATACGCGAATACACATCATCGGCCATTGCCTCGGCAAACTGCGCGTCATTGATGTATCCCTGATCACGCATCTTCGTGAGGACTTCTTCCCTTCTCTTCGCATTGTTGTCCGGATGCGATATGGGATTCCACTTCGAAGGATTCTGCGTGATACATGCGATAACGGCGCTTTCCGAAATATTGAGTTCGGAAACGTTCTTACCGAAATATCTCTGCGATGCCGCCTGGACACCGAGAGTTCCCTGACCGAGGTTGATCGTATTAAGGTAATTCTCGAGGATCTGATCCTTGCTCATCTGCTTCTCAAGCTGTACCGCACAGTACTGCTCCTGGAACTTTCTCTTGAACTTGTCGACAAGACTGCTCTCTTCCGTCCACGAAGTGAACACGTTGTTCTTGAGAAGCTGCTGCGTGATCGTCGAAGCACCCTGATGAAGGTTACCGCTTAAGGCCTTGACGCCCGCACGCATGATACCCTTTATATCGATACCGTTATGGGTGTAAAATCGCTCATCCTCGATCGCAACGAACGCATGCTGCATATCGAGAGGTATTTTGTCGAGCTTGACATAGACACGGTTGGAATTCTCCGCAACAAGCTTTGTCAGCTGATTGCCTTCACTGTCGTAAACGGTGGTCGAATAGCCGGCAGGCGCAACGTCCACGTTTGAGATATCGGGAGCCGTGTCAACGACACCCATGAACAGGCCGACACCTATGCACAGTCCCGCAACTCCGACGCAGACAGCACAAAACGAAGCGAGCACGAACAGACTCACCCCGAAGAATTTGCCGATCTTGGTCGACGGAGAATTCATGGCCTTCTGGCGTTTTTTGATTCCTCTTCTTCCGTAATTCATATATGTATCACCAAAACTTTATTTTACCAAATTATAAGGTTATACGCAATTCGTACGTCCATCCGCCGGGCGTATCGTACTTCTGATATTCGTCGATTATGTTCCCGAGTATGTTGGCGATGTATACCTGTATATCCACGGGTATCTCGCCTTTTTTGGTACCTGTGACCGAAAGCTTGTATTCGCACTTTCTGCTCGTGACATATCTGCTGTCCACCTCGAGTGTTGCCTTGTCGCACTTGTAGCTTTCCGCGACCGCGAGAACCCAGAGCGAAAAGGTAAGATCCGCCATAGCAAATCTCGGTACGTCTCCGTACAGACAGCTCTTTACCTCTTTAAGGGTCACGCCGTCGTTTCTCTTAAGAGCCTCGTTTATGTTCTCTTCTATGATGCTCTTAAGATCGTTAACCTTGAAATATGCTGTCGTCTGAAGGCGGAGCATCTTATCGCACGATCTCTTGACGAAATTGATATACGAATCACCAAGCTGCCTTCTCTTTAAGAACGCGTCAAGCACGCGGTTAAAGAAGGGGGCTATCTTGTTATAACTGTACTGCTGGCGAAGAAGCGAGACCTTGAGGCGCTCAAGCGTTTCCTCAAACACTTTTTCGTCATTCTTGAGTTCACCGATCCTGCGTATCAGGTCCCGGTGTATGTATGCCTCGTCGATCGACGCCTTAACGCCCTCAACGATATCTTCAATGTTCCACGGAGGCAGGAATACCTTACGGACACAGTCCTCGTTCACAATGATCGGAACATACTTCGGATCGGTCAGATCCATACAGACATTAAGCAGAACGTCGGGATATTCCCTCGCACACTTCTGTACGAAATCATGCACCCTCATATCGGGGATAAATCCGTCCGACAACACCAGATAGAATTCCCTCTCGGACAGCAGTTCAAAGACCTGCGCGGCAGACTCGGCACGAATGAATTCAATGCCTTCGTCATTAAACCTGCCCTTCAGGTCGTTCGCTATTCTTTCATTGGCCTGCAGATATAAGATGCTCGTATCCATATCGTCCCCCGATAATAACACACATACATAGTTATTTTACCATAAATTGCCGCTTAGAACACTATATATTGTTATTATTTCTCACACGAACACAAAAAAAGCGCGGAGATTGATTCTCCGCGCTAAACTGCCAAGATGGTCACTGTGCCAATTTCAGCATTATATCGTTACTTCTTGCCACAAACTTCGTCATGGCCTCAGCCGACAGCGGTCTGTTTGAAAGCACCGCAAGGTCGTAAAGCTGTGCCGCGAACATCGACGCATCCTCGGATTCCCTGTTCTTGAGCAGGTACTTGACGAGTGCGTTGCTGCTGTTAAGAACAAGAGTCTCGCCTTCGTTTCCGAACATTCCCATATCCATACCGCCTGCCGCATACATCTTCATCATATCCTGCATACGACGCGACTCCTCGGATACGGTAAGTACGGATGAGATACTCTCGTTTTTGAGCGTCTCGACCTTAACCTCAAGCTTGTCGTTTCCGACAGCCTTCTTGAACAGGTCAGCCAGATCCTTCGCATCCTTCTCGTTCTTCTTCTTATCCTTCTTGTTAAGTTCCTCTTTGGACGAATCCGTGATATCGGCATCTATCCTCATGAACTTGACGTCTTCCATCTTCGATTCAAGCTGATTGATGAAAGGCTGATCGATATTGTGTGTGAGTACAACAGCATCCATGCCCTGCTCGCGGAACATGTTGATGTACTGGCTCTGCTGCTGCAGGTCCGTAACATAGTACACGGTCTTTCTGACCTTGTCCTTGCCGTCATCCTTCTTGTCCTTTTCGGGATCCGCATCGGATGATTTTTCGTCTTCGACGACCTCCGCTTCAACCTTCTCGCCGTTCTCATCGGTGGCTTCCCCGGTTTCCTTCTTCTCGGGAAGTTCAAGACACTCGGGCAGCGTCATGTACTTGCCGTCGATATCCTTGAAGAGGATGTAATCGGTCATCTTCTCGCAGAACTTGTCGTCCTTTAAGCAGCCGTACTTGATGAACGGGCTGATGTCGTCCCAGTATTTCTCATATTCTTCCTTCTCGGTCTTGCACATTCCGGCAAGCTTGTCGGCAACCTTTTTTGAAATGTAATCGCTTATCTTATTGACGAAGCCGTCATTCTGAAGCGCCGATCTCGAAACGTTCAGGGGAAGATCCGGACAGTCGATGACACCCTTAAGGAGCATCAGGAATTCAGGAATGACCTCTTTTATGTTATCGGCAATGAACACCTGATTGTTGTAAAGCTTTATAACGCCCTCGATCGACTCGTATTCCATGTTGATCTTCGGGAAATACAAAATACCTTTGAGGTTGAACGGATAGTCCATGTTAAGGTGGATCCAGAACAGCGGCTCTTTGTAATCCATGAAGACCTTACGGTAGAATTCGAGATATTCTTCTTTTGTGCAGTCGCTTGGATGCTTTGCCCACAGAGGGTTCGGATCGTTTATCGGAACTTCTCTCTTAACGATCTTGGCCATTTCCCTTGCGGGAGTCTTCTCTTTCTTTTCCTTCTTGCCGTCTGTCTCTACTTCCTCGTACTTCGCCTCTTCAGTAAACTTCTCAATGACCGTATCCCTGTCCGTAAGTTCGTCAACCGGAACGTTCTCGTACTGAGTCTCGGCACCTTCCTTAACAAGGAAGATCGGCGTGGGCATGAACGAACAGTACTTCTTCAGTACTTCCCTCATCCTGTACTCGTTGCAAAACTCCAGAGAATCCTCATTAAGGAAAAGAGTGATAGTTGTTCCGACCGTATCTCTGTCGCCTTCGTCCATCGAGTACTCAGTACCGCCGTCACACTCCCAGTGAACGGGTTTTGCGCCCTCTTTATATGAAAGCGTGTCAATATGAACCTCATCGGCTACCATGAATGCCGAATAAAATCCGAGACCGAAGTGACCGATTATCTGATCGTCGTTTGTCTTGTCCTTATACTTCTCGAGAAATGCCGTAGCACCCGAGAACGCGATCTGGGTGATGTACTCTTCAACCTCATCGGCGTCCATTCCGAGACCGGTATCGGTGAATGAAACCTTCTTATTGTCGGGATCCACGACGATCCTGATCTCCATGTCGCGTCCGTCGGGAATGCTGTACTGGCCGATCACATCGAGCTTTTTGAGCTTTGTGATCGCGTCGCATCCGTTACTTACAAGCTCACGTGCGAATATATCGTGGTCGCTGTACATCCACTTCTTGATTATCGGGAAGATATTCTCGCTGTTGATCGTTAAACTGCCTGTCTTTGCCATGTTTCTTACCTCTTTTCTTATATTCTGCGGGTAGCGTCAAACCTCTCCTTAATTTGCCGCTTCCCTTATTTTTTCATCATTCATGAGAATAATAAACCCGCCGAAATGTCATGTCAAGAAAAATTTAGCACTCAATCGGGTTGAGTGCTAACAATCGTGAAATATTTATCGTAGACTTCGAAAAAGCTCGTGGTTTCAACGCTTCCGCCGGAATCGTAATGTATGCTGTCATATAACGGCTTGTTCAGATTGGATGTCAGCGTTGTAACGAAATTGTTGTAGACCTCGTCAAATGCCTCCTGTTTGCGCTTCTCGACTATTTTGAGCTTGTTGGCGTCGGTCTCGTCCGGATTGAACGTCGTGACACAGTATATCAGGTGGTACCCGTACTCGGTCTCAACTATGTCGCTGACCTCTCCCACTGCAAGATTGAAGGCCGCATCCTCGAATTCCTTCGGCATTATACCTCGCCCGAAACTGTACTCGCTTCTTGAATCCTCGTTATAATCCGCCGCAAGCACCTCGAAAGCAACACCCTCGTCAAGCTTCTGTTTTATCTGGGCGATCTTTGCCAGAGCCGCTTTCTTCTCTTCGGTCGTATACTCGTGTCTGATTCCGTTTCCGTCGATACTGTATGTCTTGACGAGTATCGTCCTGACGGTTATCGTCCTTGCCTCATCGTCGCTTATCTCGGGGTTGACCTCTTCCGTTATCGTCTCATACAGGCGACTAGCCGTCGCAAACTCTCTGTACAGTTTTTCGATCACATCCCGGTCGATATCAAGGTAATCCCTCTCGGCCTGGCTAAGCGACTCATAATATTCCCTTGCCGCCGCCGCACATTTTGCCTCATCGTCTTCATCAAGTGTGACACCTCGCTCCGTTGCGAGTATGTTCATCGTCTTGATCTGTGCGATCCTGGCGAGTATGTTGTCCTTGTAGGAATCCTCAAGCGTTCCGTCCCCGACCGGTACCGACCATATCTCTTTTCCGAACACGTTGCTGTATCCGTTTTCGGAGTTGGCCAGATACACCATCAGTTCGTTTTTCATGCAGGGGTAACCTTCAAGCCTGAACACTTCTCCGTCGAGAAAATCAGACGTCAGCACTATCTCGGTCGGAAGCTTTCCGCTCCGGCACGCCGTAAGAAGCGTGGACGATGCAAATAACAACATCAAAAAAAGTGGCAGGAGGCCTGCCACTTTCGGCTTGCGATCAGATTGTGTCTTAATCGATATCAATGTGTGATGCAGCTTCTTTGGCCGCATCCTCTACAGCATCGGCAGCCTTTGAAACCGCCTTCTTTGCTTTCTTTGCAGCTTTATCGAAATCCTCGAATTCGAACTCGCTCGTCTTCTTGCCGTCTTTAACAAGGCCTACGCCCTTTGCGGCATCCTCGGCCTTAGCCATGATATCCTGAGCAGCTGATTTTACCGCTTTCTTAAGAGTGTCCTTTCCGTCACTGACACTCTCCTTGATATTCTCGGCTGCTTCCTTTATTTCAGGATCAAGAGAAACATAGCTTCTCTCACCCGCTTTATTATCCTCAGCATCATCGTCGCCGTCGCATGAACATTCGCACTTGCTCTTATTCATCTCGCAGAAATACCACAATCCCGCAAGAGCTGCCCCGGTAACACCTACAAATGTTATAAACTTTCCAAATCCCTTCATTACAGTTCTCCTTTCGCTTTCATATCACTAAGAACCTGTTCCTTAAGATCTCTTGCACGATCCTTGATCCTGCTGTTTGCGGTCTTGCTCAGAAGGATCGATGCGATCATCTTCTGTGCGACATCAAACTGGCCGAACCTTGAAGCGAGTACCGCGAGAAGATAATCTATCGTGATCTCGTCCATCCCGGCGATCGGGAAACTCTCCTTCTGGCGGGCACTGACAAAACCTTCGTAAGCAGTCTTGAGTGCCTCATCCTCATCGTTCTTAAGCTGTTCAATGACCGCGTCGCGATCCGGTGTGTCCGCCGGAAGTGTCTCGCTCTTGCCGCGGATCACCCATGCCATCTTAAGGCAGACATATGCCTTCTCGCTGTCCTTGGCGCGCTTTACGATGGAAGACGCAAGCGCAAGCTGATATCTCTGAATGGCATCATCATATGACATGATCGGATTGTTTGCAACCCCGTGAACCTTTCCGACAATACCTTCCTTGATCAGCTTAACCTGAGCTGTGGGAAGTGATGTGAAATATCTCGTAAGCGTCGCATAGCCGCAATAAGGACATACAACGACATCGTATTTTCCGGGATCGAACTTATCGTACTTCGGACGAAGATCCTGATCCTGTGAAAGAAGCCTTGCCTTACCGGTCCTGACGGCCCTGTAAGAAAATCCCTTGCCGCATACGGGACATTCCGCCGACTTGTCGAACAAAACGTCATTCTCGTCAAAAGGTGCTTCCACCTTAGGCTTTTCTACCGGTTTGGGAGCCGGTTTCTTTTCCTCCTCAAAGATATCCGCGCCCTCGAGTTTTCCGAGTCCGAGGTTTGACAATCCATCCAATAAACCCATTTATTACCTCCAAGAATAGAATGAGTGTCGCGCATCTGAATCCGACTTTGTCGAATGAGCGCTCCACGTGCAGTCAGGTTCCTCCCGCTTTGCGGGCCCCTCCTGTCAAAGTTTAAAACTGCTCTTAAGCGATACCACGCTGTTAAACACCGGTGCTCCCGGTTTTGAATCCTTATAATCCGCACAGAAGAATCCGTTTCTGACAAACTGGAACGATTCATATGCCTTTGCATCCGCAAGTGAAGGCTCCATCTTACAGCCTTCGATGACCGTCAGCGAATCGGGATTGAGGTTGAGACTTCCGTCTTCATTATACACTCCTTTTTCCTCGTCGATAAGATTCTCATACAACCTCACCGTCGCGGAAATCGCAGTAGGTGCGTTGACCCAGTGTATAGTGCCTTTGACCTTGCGATCAACCTCTCTTCCGTCCTGCCTTGTTTCGGGATCGTATGTGCAGTGAACGACGGTGACGTTTCCGTCGGCATCCGTCTCATACGAAGTACATGTTACGAAATACGCATTCATCAGACGCACTTCGTTTCCCGGGAAGAGCCTGAAGTATTTCTTCACCGGCTCCGCCATAAAATCATCTCTTTCGATATA